>NZ_JBFLUG010000031.1:0-70749 GCF_041008525.1 Parafrankia sp. FMc2
GTACGGAGGGTCACCGTGGCGGGTGCGCCGGGCGGGTCGGTGTGGGCCGGCGGCGCGGCCGAACCGGCCGTGACGGTAGGTTGCCCCTCATCTGGCAGCGTGCGTGTACACGCAGGTGACCGACGGGTTCGTTCGCGGACGGGCCGGGGTCGCCTACTGTTGCGGACCGGGCGTCCGACGGGGGCGCCGGTGGGGCTGCGGTGAGGTGGAGGTGACCGGGTGGGGCTGCGTGAGCGGCTCGCGGGCAGGCGCGTGTTCGTGACCGGGGTGACCGGGTTCGTCGGGGAGGCGCTGCTGGAGCGGCTGCTGTCGGACTTCCCGGATACCCGGGTGGTGGCGCTGGTGCGGCCGCGGGGCAGCCATTCGGGGGCGGCTCGCCTGGAACGGATGACGCGCAAGCCGGCGTTTCGCGCGCTGCGGGAGCGGCTGGGCCGGGAGGGCCTGGCGGCGCTGCTCGCGGAGCGGGTGACGGTCATCGAGGGTGATCTGGCGGACATGGGTGGTCTGCCCGCCGATCTGGATGTGGTGATCCACTGCGCGGGAGAGGTGTCGTTCGACCCGTCGATCGACGAGGGGTTCGCGACGAACGTGGGTGGGGTGCAGGAGCTGTTGCGGGCGGTGCACGCGACGGGGGCCCGTCCGCATGTGGTGCACGTGTCGACGGCGTATGTGGCCGGGTTGCGGTCGGGGCATGTGGCCGAGGGCCGGCTGGTGCACGACGTGGACTGGCGGGTCGAGCAGGCGTGGGCCCAGCGGGCGCGGGTGGCGGCGGAGGATGCGTCGCGGTCGCCGGAGACGCTGTCCGGGTTGCGGGTGCAGTCGGCGGGTGAGCATCTGCGGGCCGGGGCGCAGACGGTGGCGGCGCAGGCGGAGGCGGCGCGGCGGGCGTGGGTGGCCCGTCGGCTGGTGTCGGCGGGTGCGGAGCGGGCGCAGGTGCTGGGGTGGACGGATGCGTACACGTTCACGAAGGCGATGGCGGAGCGGTATCTGGAGGAGTCGCACGGCGACCTGCCGTTGACGATCGTGCGTCCGTCGATCATCGAGAGCGCGCTGGCGAAGCCGTTCCCGGGGTGGATCGAGGGGTTCAAGATGGCCGAGCCGCTGATTCTGGCGTACGGCCGCGGTGAGCTGCCGGACTTCCCGGCGTCGCCGGACGCGGTGGTGGACATCATCCCGGTGGATCTGGTCGTGAACGCGCTGCTGGCGGCGGCGGGGTCCCCGCCGCCGCCGGTGGACGTCCCGGCGTACTACACGGTGTGTTCGGGGTTCCGGAACCCGTTGCTGTTCCGTGATCTGTACGACTATGTGCGGGGGTACTTCCTGGAGCATCCGCTGCCGCTGCGGGGCCGGGGGTCGGCGGCGGTGCCGGAGTGGCCGTTCGCCGGGTCGGTGGCGGTGGAGGCGCAGCTGCGCCGCGGGGAGAAGGCGGTGGAGTGGGCGAACCGGGCGTTGTCGCATGCGCCGCGGTCGGAGCGGGTGCGCCGGTGGGCGGTCGATCTGGAGCGTTCCGAGGGTCGGGTGGCGTTCCTGCGCCGCTATTCGGATGTGTACCGGGCGTACACGAGCGCGGAGCTGGTCTACGTCGATGACGCGACGGCGGCGCTGCATGCGGCGATGGAGCCGTCCGACCAGGCCGATTTCGGGTTCGACCCGTCGTGTTTCGACTGGCGGCACTATCTGCAGGAGGTGCACTGCCCGGCGGTGACGGCGGTGCTGCGCCGGCCGCGGGACGCGGCGGGGCCGCGGCGGCTGGCGCGTAATCTTCCGGCCGGGGAGGGGGTGCTGGCGGTGTTCGACCTGGACGGGACGTTGGTGTCCTCCACGGTGGTCGAGTCGTATCTGTGGCTGCGGCTGGCGGATGCGTCGGCGGCGGGTCGGGCGCGGGAGGTGGTGTCGCTGGCGCGGGCGCTGCCGGGGTATCTGCGGGCGGAACGGCGGGACCGGGGGCATCTGATCCGGTCGGTGTACGGCCGGTACGCGGGGGTGGATCCGGCGGAGCTGGCGGCGGTGGTGGCGCAGGCCGGGGCGGATGTGGTGCTGCGGCGGGTGAAACCGGCCGCGGTGCGGCGGGTGCGGGAGCACCGGGCGGCGGGGCATCGCACGGTGCTGCTGACGGGGGCTGTGTCGGCGTTGACGGCGCCGCTGGCCCCGCTGTTCGACGAGATCGTCGCGACCGAGCTGGAGGTCGGGGCGGACGGCCGGTACACCGGCCGGTTGGAGTCCTCGCCGCTGGTCGGGGATTCCCGGGCGGCGTTTGTGGATCATTACGCGCGGCGGCGGGGGGCGGATCTCGCCGCGTCGTGGGCGTACGCGGACAGCCTGTCGGATCTGCCGATGTTGCGGGCGGTGGGTAATCCGGTGGCGGTGAACCCGGATGTGGCGCTGCACCGGTTCGCCCGGTCGGCGGGCTGGCCGATCGAGGAGTGGCCGTCGACGCCGGGTGAGCCGCGGCTGTTGGTGGGCAGCCGGGTGGAACGCGGGTTGTTCGCGGCGGCGGCGGTGGCGCAGGCTCCGGCCACCGGCGTTGATCCGGTGGCCGGGACCGGGGCAGTACGGGAGCCGCCGGGCGGGACCACTCCGAGTACCGCCGTCGCCGCGGCTGCCCCGGTCCCGGCCACCGGCGTTGATCCGGTGGCCGGAGCCTGCGCGGCCGATCCACCGGCGCTCCGGGAGGTGGTCACCGGACGCCCGTTCCTCGGCCGGCGATGACGCCCTCCGCCGCGCGGTGGGGACTCGGAGGAGCCACGCGTCGCGGAGGGAGTGGGCGCCGCTGCCGGCTGGCGCTGTGCCGTGCCGTCCGGAGTAAGGGCGGGGCCGCTGTCCGCCGAAGGCTGATGAGGTCGGGGACGACGACTCACCAGCGGTTTCCTCCTGGGTGCGGGAGCGCCTTCCGGGCCGGGTTCCGGCCATGGGACGCCAGGGTGCGTGGGGCAGGCGTGCTGTTCAGGGCCAGGCCCGAGGCGCGATCGATCACTCTTCGGGGAGCTTTCGAAGCGGCCGTGCTGTTGTGTGACCGCGGTGCTGGGAGGACGCGAGATTGAACTGTGTCAGATGCTTCGGAGTTGCTGCTACCAAAAGGACTTGTCTCCCGATTGCTGTTACTTTGGTAACAGATGCCGGGAAACGGGTGCCATCGTTCATCCGTCCGGCGGGTGAACGAAGGGCCGGGCACGGTCACACGGCGACCCCGGCTGTCTCGCGTTCGCTGGCCGGGGCGAGTAGTCCGCTCGTCTCCTGGAGCTGGCCGTTCGCGTCCACGAGCCGCACGGTGCAGGTTGTCGTGCGGGTTCCCGCCCGCCAGCTCTCCGGGCGGATGAGGTGCCAGCTCTCCTGGAACACCGCGCCCGCGGGCCCCGGGCCCAGATAGGGCGCGGTCGAGGCGGCACAGGCGGCGGCCGCCAGTTCGGAGAACACCGTTGACGAGGGCGGCTGGCCGTCGGAGGTATCCGGCAGTCGGGCGCTTCCGACGCTCTGCGCGTGGTGCGGGCTGTCGCACGGGGCCACCGTCGACGACCCGTCACTGCCCTGGAAGCAGGTGCCCGGAGGGTGGACATGTGCCTGGTCGGCACCGCGAACAGGGCCCTCGAACGGCGGATACCAGCCGTCGTCGTCCGCTGTGGTGCCGGCTGATGCCAGCCCGCAGACGATGATCCGGTCGCCGCCGTCCCAGCCTGCCCGGCTCGGTCTGATGATGTTGTCGACGAACCTCCCGAAGGGATCCAGCGCGTAGCCGAGGTAGGCCGCGATGACCGGGCCGCAGTGGGTGTGCGCGATGGCCTCCCACTCCGCCCGGGACGGGAAACGGCGGTTGTCGGGAAAGGCGGGGGAGATGTCGAGGGGCCCGGCCGCCTCGAAAAGGTGCTGGCCGGCGCAGGGCACGTCGTCGACGGGGGAGGCGGGAGCGGACTGGATCCAGCTGTAGCACCGACCGGCTCGCCACTGGGCCTGGGGGAGGCCCAGATCGGGCCCGAGGTCGCCGTCGCCGCCCGTCGCGGGCGAGCCGCCGGGCGGAGTGCTGCTGTCAGTGGTGATGGTGGTGCGCGGTGGGTCGTCGGCCATCGGGCGCCCGAAGCCGTAGAGGAGTCCCGCGAGCAGGAGCAGGCAGACGATCGCCAGGGTCAGGTACCCGCGGGAACGCGAGGGCGGGCCGAGGTCCCGCGCTGCCGGCCCGGGCGTGACGGCACGCCGCGAGGCGGCTGCGGCGGTGCGGGCGGCCCGCCGGGACGCGCCGCGGCGCCCCCGGCGCGGCCCGGAGCCGCGCCAGGCCCGCGCATCCTCGAGTGGGGCGAAGCGGGCGACGGCCTGTCTGGTCCGGGCGGGGGCCTCGTAGCGCGTCGCTGCCGAGACGAAGGCCTCGTTCAGGACCAGGCCGGCGAACGGGTCGGCGAGTGAGCCGGGTTCGCCCACCGCGCGGGCGGCGGTGGCACCACCGTCCTGCTGTGGGCGACCGTCGGCTTCGTCTGCGGGGGCGCTGTCGTCGGGCACGCCGGCCACTCCTTGGACACGGGGGTCAGAGGCGTCGCGGAGGACCAGCGACGTCCGCACCTGCCACCTGTGTCGGCCCGAGATCGACCGTGGCCTCCTGCCGCACAGCGGGCGAGCCCGTGACGGTGAACGGATGCACAACGAAGCGGTCTGGCTACCGGCGGCGGCGCGGCCGCTCATAGTAGGGCAGACGCCGCGTCTCCGGACCAGGCCGGTAGCAGCAGGATCAGGCACCGGCGCCGGGGCGCGACGCTGGTCCCGCGGAGCCGGCCGGCCCCGAGGCGCCCGCCGCGCCCGCCATCCCCGCCGTGCCTCCGCCACCCGGCGCCCCGGCCGGGCTCGCGACGCTGCTTTCGCCGGGCCCGCTCGCCATGCCGGGTGCCCCGGCCGCGCTGGTCATCACTCCGACCGGAGCGGTCACCCCGCCGCCCGCGAAGGCGGGGCGGGACCGGCGCGCGGACGTCCCGCGTGCGTTCACCCAGGCGGGGCGCCGACGCTGGACGGGGCGTTCGACCAGGTAGTAGGAGGCGGAGGCCAGCCCCAGGCTGACGACCAGTGCGACACCGGCCGAGGGCACCCGGCCGAAACGCGGGACCAGCGAGTCGTTGGCGACTCCCGTCACGGGGAAGTGCCACAGGTAGAGGCTGTAGGAGATCCTGCCGACCCAGGACGCGGGAGCGCAGCTGAGGGCACGGTAGTACCACCCTGGGCGGCGCTGGTCGGCGCCGAGAATCGCGACCGCGGCAACGACCGCGACGAGCAGGTACCCGCCGCGGGCCAGCCAGGTCGGCGGGCCCGTCAGGTCGGGGCCGACGGCGAAGAGGACCACGACCGCCAGCAGCCCGGCCGGCCCGAAGCGGGCGACCCGTTCCAGCAGCGGCGTCCCGAGCCGCCGGGTGACGGTGCCGCGCGCCGCCTCGTAGCGCCAGACGGCGAGCAGGCAGCCGACGAGCAGGGCGTCGACACGGGTGTCCGGGGCGTAGTAGATGCGCAGGTTCGACACGCCGGCGGAGATCAGGACCTCGCGCCAGATCAGGACCAGGAGCACCGCGCTGATCAGGATCTCGGGCAGGCGGTTGCGCAGCCGGCGACTGCGGCAGATCAGCACCAGCGCCACCGGCCAGACCAGGTAGAACTGCTCCTCCAGTGACAGCGTCCACACATGCCCGAACCATGCGCCGCTGTCCGGCGGATTCAGGGTTCGCTGGATATTTGCGACGTAGAAGACGGCGGCAAGGGCATTGCGCAGGAACTGCCATTGATCGTCGGCGCCCTTGACGATCAGGACGAGCGGGATCCCGGCCGCTACAAAGATGTAGAAGGCTGGGAGGAGCCGGAATGCGCGGCGGGCCCAGAAGGCGCGCAGCGAGATCCAGCCTTCGCGGTCGCGTTCGGCCAGCAGCAGCCCGGTGATGAGGAAGCCGCTGAGTACCAGGAAGAGGTCGACACCCAGGTAGCCGCCCGGAACCAGGTCCATGTGGTGGAAGAACACGGTCAGCACGGCGATCGCGCGCAACCCGTCCAGCGCGGGATTGTGCCCCCCGGGTCCGCCTCCGGCGATGCCCGGCACCGATCGCGCCGGCACGGCACTGACATGTTCTGTTGCCACGGCTTCCCCCACGGACACCTTTGGTTCGAACGGCACTGCCACCGGACGATAGACCCGCCTTTACCTCCTGTTCGAAGGTGGTGTCGCCGAACGCCCGAAAGTGCTCAGTGATGGTTCCGACCATTGTGCCGTGGCTATCCTGCGCAGTCACGGAAACGGCGGCCCCCGCGTGGTTTGCCGGGCGGCCCCGTTCCCGCGGCGTCGTGCGCCGCGGACCAGCCGGGCAGCCGCGGGCAGGTCCGCGGCGGAGCCGGCCGGCGGTCTCCGCGACCGCCGGCCGGGACGCGCCGGGCCGGCCCCGCGCGCGTCCACGCGCCGAGGCGCGGGCGTCCCGGCGGCGGTGGGCGGCGGCACGGCGGGAGTGGGCGTTTGCGGAATGCGCAGATTCCGCGTTGACCAGCGGGACAATCCCAGCATGAGGTTCAGCGTGGAACGTGACGTACTCGCCGACGTGACGGGCTGGGCCGCCCGCTACGTGCCGAAGCCGGCGGGCGGTTCCCACCAGGTGCTGACCGGCCTGCTGTTGGAGGCGGCGCTGCCGGCGCCGGGCACGGCGGGCCCTGCTCCGGCGCTGACCGTCTCGGCCTTCGACGGGGAGGTGGCGGCCCGAGCACCCGTCGAGGCCGTCGTCACCGAGGCCGGCCGGGCGGTGGTGCCGGGCCGGCTGCTGGCCGACGTCGTGCGCAATCTGCCCGATGCCCCGGTCGTCGTGGACGCGACCGGGGCCAGAATGATCATCGAGTGCGGTGCCGCCAGGTTCCGCATCCCCACGCTGGACGTGGAGGACTACCCGGCGCTCCCGGAGTTCCCGCCGCCGCTCGGCGAGGTCGACACCCTCGGCTTCGCCGCGGCCGTGGCGCAGGTCGCCCCGGCCGCCGGACGGGACGACGCCCTCGCGGTGCTCACCGCCGTGCGCCTGGAGATCGCCCGCGGCGGGCTGACCCTGGTCGCCACCGACCGCTACCGGCTCGCTGTGCGCACGATCCCGTGGCAGCCCACGGTGGACGACCCGGAGGCCGTCGCGCATGTGCCGGCCCGGCTGCTCGCCGACCTCGCCCGGCTGCCGACCACCGCGTCGCGGATCGCGCTCGGGATGGGCGCCGACGACAGCGGCGTCGCCCGGTTCGGCCTGTCGGTCAACGGCCGACAGACGATCATCCGGCTGCTGGACGGCACGTTCCCGAACTACCGCCGGCTGCTGCCGGAGGAGTCAGAGCTCACGGTCACCGCACAGACGGCGGTGCTCGCCGCGGCGGTGCGCAGGGTCGCGCTGGTGGCCACCAGGACGGCGCCGCTGCGTTTCACCTTCTCCGCCGGCCAGGTCGTCGCCGAGGCCGGTGACGGCGGCGGTGCGCAGGCCAGCGAGCTGGTGCCGGTCGAGTACTCCGGCCCCGAGCTGTCGGTGCTGTTCAATCCCGCGTTCCTGCTCGACGGCCTGGCCGCGGTCGAGGGGGACGAGGCGATCGTCGGGTTCGCCACGGCGGACCCGACGATCGCCTCCAGCAAGCCCGCCGTCCTGACCGGCAAGGACGACGGGGAGGACTACCGCTACCTGCTCATGCCGATCCGCACCGGGACGTCCCCGGCGTCCTGACCCCGCTGCCGGGCGATCCCGCTCAGCGGGCGGCGGGGTCGTCGGCCGGGTTCGGAGCGCTGCCCCCGTCCGCCTCCGGCGTACCGGTGCCGTCCGCGGCGCCGCCCGGGCTGGGCGGCGTGGTGTCCATCGTCCCGGCGCCGGGCGCGATGCCGCCGGCGGCGGCATCGTCGAGGGGGCCGTCCGCGGTGACGTCCAGCGTGCCGCCGGGCAGGCCGGACTCCGACGCGGTGGGCGAGTCCCAGGTCGCGCCCTCCGCCGGCGGGTTCGCCCACTTCGTGACGAACTCCTCCACCACCCCCGCGGAGACGGTGGTGCAGCGCTGCGTCCGGTCCCAGCCGGTGAGAACGAAGTGCTGGTTGCCCGCGAACGCCTCGCGCGTCCAGGGCACGGCGATGAAGCGGTTGCCGGCGTCGTTGGCCGCGGTGCGCAGCGTCTCGACCTGGTCGTCGGGCAGCTCGCTGTCGTACCAGGCGACGACGAAGCCGTGCTCCAGGTTGTGGACGGCCCGCTCGACGCGGATGCCCGAGTCGGGGTTGTAGAAGCGGATCGCGTCGGGCAGCGGGTCCGTGTCGTGACTGCCGGACGACGGCGGAACGTCCGCGTAGTCGACGGTCTCCGCCCTCCCGACGTGGGCGTTGCCCCGCGACTCGTCGTTGCGGATGCCGGTGCAGCCGGCGGCCGTCGCCGCGGGGCTGGCCGCCTCCACGTAGCCGACCCTGCGTTCCTCGCTCTTCGACCGGTTGTCGATGACGCTGTAGACGATGATCCCCGCGAGGATCGCGATGGCCACGAAGCCGGACGTCCCGTAGATCAGCAGGGCGCGCTGGCGTTCCTTCCGCCTCTGCTCCTGACGGAGCTGATCCAGACGGGCGTTACGCGCCACACTCTTCTTTCCCACGGTGTCCGATCCTACGAAGTGTCGAACTGGGCCTGGCACACCCGGTCCGCCCGACTCGCCGTCGGGCGGCACGGCCGGCGGCCGCCGGGGTCAGCGCGGCCGCCTGGAGCTCATCGTTCCAGCAGGAACGCCGTGACATCCCGGGCCGGCCGGGGCAGGGCGGGCGCGGCGGGATGACCCACCCCGACGACCCCCATCGGCGTCCAGGTGCGCGGCAGCTCGAGCGTGTCGGCGACGACATCGCCGCAGAACAGCGCGGAGGACACCCAGCACGAGCCCAGGCCCTCCGCTGCCAGCGCGACCAGCAGGTTCTGCACGGCCGCGCCGACCGCCACGGTGAACATGCGCTCCTCGGCGCGGGAGCGGCGCTCGTCCGGGTACGCGTGCGACCCGTCCATGACCATCATCGGCACGATCAGGACGGGGGCCCGACGCAGCACGTCACCGCGCCGCAGCCGCCGGCTCACCGAGTCCTCGTCGAAGCCGTCGCGGCGCAGGTCGTCGGTCCAGGCCATGGCCATCGCGTCGAGCAGGGCGTGCCGGCGGGCGTCGACGAGGACGAACCGCCACGGCGTCGTGTGGTGCGGGGCCGGCGCGGTGATCGCCGCCGCGATCGCCTGGCGGACGGCGGCCGGGTCCACCGGGTCGTCGGTGAACTCCCGCACCGTCCGGCGGGCGAACGGGGCCGACCTGCGGGCCTCGGTCGTCCCCAGCTGGAACATGTCCTCGGCTGACGGGCGGACCATCGCCCGCGCGCCCACCCCGTCGTCCGGCAGATGCCCGAAACCGCGCACGACCGCCACCGGCGTCGCGCCGAGCTTGCCCTTCACCAGGTCGGCCGCGGCGGCCAGCTCGTCGGCTTCGGCGATCTCGGTCATGCCGAGCTCGTTGCCGTAGCTGTCGACGTCGCCGATGTGGCTGCGCAGTGCGGCCATGCCGGCCACCCCGACAGCCAGGTCGGTCAGCCCGCGCCGCCACGGGCGCCCGGCGGTGTCACTGATGATCACGGCGACGTCGACGCCGAGCCGCTCCCGCAGGCCGCTGCGCAGGGCGCGGGCGCTCGCGTCCGGGTCGACCGGCAGCAGCGCGATCGAGTCCTTGGTGATGTTCGATGCGTCCACGCCAGCACTGGCCAGCACCAGCCCGTGCCGGGTCTCGACGATGCGGGTCGGCCCGCGCCGCGCCACCTCGCGGACCGACTCGGCGTCGATCGCGGCCTGCCGGGCAGTCTCCCGGTCGCCCTCGATCTGGAGCAGCCGGCCCTCGGCCTTCGAAACAATCTTGGACGTCACGACGAGGGTGTCACCGTCGCGCAGCCGCTCGCCGGCGAGGGAGGCCGCGGCGATCACCTCCGCCAGGTCGTCGCCGGGACGGACCTCGCCGATCCCGCGCAACGGCAGGATCCGAAGCCCCTCACCCGCGGACGGCTCCGGACCGGCCGCCGCCGCCGGCACCTCCGGGCGCGCGGAGTCGGTGGGGGCCGGCGGCGCCGGTTCCGCGGGCACCTGCCGGTGCTCGGCATTCCCGGCCGATGACCCAACCGATGACCCGGATGGTGGCCCTGCCGGGGGCCCGTCCGGGGGAGCCGGAGTCCCCAGCGCGGGGGTTCCCAGTGTTGACGGCCCCATTGTCGAGGGCACCTCGTCCGGCGGGCGTGGCGCCGACGGGTCCGGTGCGGACAGCTCAGACACCGGCGAGCTCCAGTGCCGCCTCCACGATCGCCACAGTGGCCTCCAGATCGGTCATGAGAAGCGGTACGGCCTTCACGGTAGCTCCGGGTACGGCCTCCGGGTCCGCCGCGATCGCGGCATCCACGACGTCAACCAGCCAACCGTCCAGCAGACCGTGACCAACCTCCCGCTCCGTGCCCCCGGAGGTGCCCTTGCCGCCGTCCGGCGCGTCGCCTTCCGGGCTACCCGCCATGGCGTCCGCCGGGCCTCCGGCGCTGTCGCCCGCCGGGACGCCGACCCGGTGCCGGCCGCCATAGTGGACGCCCACCGCGCGGGCCGAGGTCTCCACCCCGATCGCCTTCAGGCAGGCGTCCGCCATGCCGCGCACCGCCGCACCGCCGATGATCGGGGAGACGCCGATCACGGGGGCGAGGGTCACCCGCAGGGTGTCCGCGATGCCGGGCACCGACAGGATCGTCCCGATCGAGACCACCGGGTTGGACGGACCGATCAGGACGACGTCGGCGTCCGCGATGGCGTCGAGCACCCCGGGCGCCGGGGTCGACTCGGCGGCGCCGACGGACAGGATCGCCTCGGCCGGCACCTCCGCCCGCATCCGCAGCCACCACTCCTGAAAGTGCACGGCGCGACGCCCCTGGTCATCGTTGATGATCACATGGGTCTCGACGCGGTCGTCCGACATCGGCAGCAGTCGGACGCCGGGCTGCCACCGGTCGCACAGCGCGGTGACGACGTCCGAGAGCTTGTAACCCGCGTCGATCATCTGGGTGCGGACGAGGTGGGTGGCCAGATCGCGGTCACCGAGGCCGAACCAGCTCGGGCCCACCCCGTAGGCGGCCAGCTCGCTGGAGACCACGAAGGACTCGTCCTCGCGGCCCCAGCCGCGTTCGGCGGAGATCCCGCCGCCCAGGGTGTACATCACCGTGTCCAGGTCGGGGCAGATGCGCAGACCGTGCAGGGTGATGTCGTCACCCGTGTTGCCGATCACGGTGATCTCCGCGTCCGGCCGGGCTGCCCGCAACCCGGACAGGAACCGTGCGCCGCCGATGCCACCAGCCAGTGCGGTAACCCTCACCGGGCCATCCTTCCACCCGCAATTCGCACCTACGCGGCACGGCCCGCCCGCCCGGCGCCCACCGCCGGACAGCGGTGGCGAGAACGGGGCAGCCCGCCGTCGCGGATCGGTCAGTGGGTGACGGCGTCCAGCGGCGCTGGCACGGGCGCTGGTGCGGCTGCGGGTGCCGGGGAGGTCCGCGTGGTGGCCAGTGCGGCCAGCAGGTAGCGGACGAGGTGGCTGGTCGGCCGGGACGGCGCCGGGTTGGCCAGGCCGCCCTCGATCGTCGCCACCACGGCGTCCGCGGCTATCTCGCGGTCGGGCTCGGGCACCAGATCGGCGACTGCGCTCAGCGCGAGCCCGTGCAGCCATTCGTGCAGCCGCTCGTGGTACTCCATGATCGGCGGGGCGTGTGGCGCCCGCTCCGCGACACAGGGGTGCAGGGTCCGCCGCCGCTCGACGGAGTCCAGCGCCGCGAACAGCTTCTGGGCCGGTTCGTCGGGAAGCCGGGCGATGCGCTCCGTCTCGCCGTCGAGCAGGCGGTTCAGGACGGCGGCGAAGGCATGGTCCTTGGACCGGAAGTACCAGTAGACCGAGCCGGGCTCGATACCGGCGGCGCGGGCGATCTCGGCGATGGAGGTACCGGCGAACCCGCGGGCGAGGAACTGCTGCTCGGCGACGGCAAGCAGCGCATCGATCCGCTCCTCGCGCGGGACCTCCTGGCGGTTACGTGGCACCTGATCAGGGTAACGACCCCGGCCCGGGGGAGGAGGGAATTGTCGTGTACCGGCACCTTCACCCGGCCGGTACGCCGCGTCTCTTGGCGGTTGCCTGCTGTGACGATCACGGCGCGAAGCTGCCATCTCTTGATTCTGGTTAGAGAGGGCTGTGTGATGGACACAGCTCTTCACGTCGCCGGAAGGACCTCCATGTCCGCGATCAGGAACACACGGGCCACCAGCAGCACCAGCACCCGTACCCCCAAGAGCCTCGAAGCCCTCTCCGCCTCCCTGAACCGCGCCCTGGCCGGCGTCCGGGCCCCGCAGGTCGCGGCCGCCCGGCACGCCGATCTGCGGGGCGGCGCGCCGTCCGCGGGCAGTGCGCGGACCGACCGCCTGGCTGCCCGCAGGCGCACGAACCTGCTGATCGGAACCCTCGACCGACTCCGGCCGGCCGCCCCCGGGCGGAGTGGCGCCCGCGGCGCCCGCGGCGGCAGCACCGCCTGACCCCGGCAGGGGCACAACCAACCGACCAGCCGCGTTCCACGGCCAGTCGGATCCCACGACCAGACGACCATCTACCCAGGGTGAGCGCATGACGAGTACGGCGGCGGTACCGGACGGAGAACCAGCCGGGGAGGCGATCACCCCCACCCCCGCTCGCCAACACCGCCCGGAACCGCCGCCGGTCTCCGCCGCCGCGCCGTCCGTCACGCCCGCGCCCGCCGCCGCCGCTGCTGCCGCCGTGCCGTCGGCCAGCGCGATGCGGCGGGCGCTGCGCCGGGCCCGTGACGGCGCGACCCTGGATGTCACCGAGGCGGCGATCCTGCTGGCCGCCCGCGGCGCGGACCTCACCGATCTGTGCGCCTCCGCCGCGCGCGTCCGGGACGCCGGGCTCGTCTCCGCCGGGCGGCCCGGTGTTGTCACCTATTCACCCAAGGTCTTCATCCCGTTGACCCGGCTGTGTCGGGACAGGTGCCACTACTGCACCTTCGCGACCGTCCCGCACCGGCTCCCGGCGCCCTACCTGACCGTGGACGAGGTGCTCGAGGTGGCTCGCGCCGGCGCCGCGGCCGGCTGCGCGGAAGCACTGTTCACCCTCGGCGACCGTCCCGAGGACAGGTGGCCGGCCGCGCGCGAGTGGCTCGACGCCCAGGGCTACGACTCGACGCTCGGCTACCTGCGCGCGGTCGCGATCGCCGTGCTGGAGGAGACCGGGCTGCTCCCGCACCTCAACCCGGGGGTGCTGAGCTGGGCGGAGCTGGCTCGCCTCAAGCCTGTCGCGCCGTCGATGGGCATGATGCTGGAGACGACCGCCACCCGGCTGTGGTCCACGCCCGGTGGTGCCCACCACGGCTCGCCGGACAAGGACCCGGCGGTGCGCCTGCGGGTGCTCGCCGACGCGGGCCGGCTGTCCGTCCCGTTCACCACCGGCCTGCTGCTCGGCATCGGGGAGACCGTCACCGAGCGGGCCGAAACAATCTTCGCGCTGCGCGGGGTCGCCCGCGAGTACGGCTCCATCCAGGAGATCATCGTCCAGAACTTCCGGGCCAAGGACGACACGGCGATGCGCGGTGCGCCGGATGTCGGTGCCGAGGAGCTCGCGGCGGCCGTGGCGGTGACCCGGCTGGTGCTCGGCCCGGGCATGCGGGTGCAGGCACCGCCGAACCTCGTCGACACCGCCGAGTGCGCCCTGCTGCTCTCCGCCGGTCTCGACGACTGGGGCGGGGTCTCTCCCGTCACTCCGGACCACGTCAACCCGGAACGCCCCTGGCCGGATCTGGACATCCTGCGGGCGGTGACCGAGGAGTCCGGGTTCAACCTGCGGCCGCGGCTCACCGTGCACCCCACCCATCTGGACGAGCCCTGGATCGACCCGCGGGTCGCCGGGCACGTGGCGGCGCTGGCCGGTCCGGACGGGCTGCTCGCCCCGGGCGCACGGCCCACCGGGCGCCCCTGGCAGGAGCCCGACGGCGGGCTGGGGGACAGCGGCCGCACCGACCTGCACACCGCGGTGGACGTCGAGGGCCGCCGCGCCGACACCCGTTCCGACTTCGACTCGGTGTACGGGGACTGGGCGGCTCTGCGCGAGCAGGTGCGGGCGGCGGGCACCGGCGTGGACGGCGTCTACGGCTCCGGCTCGGCGGCCGCCGAGCCGGCTCCGGATGCAGGTCCGGATGCAGGTGAGGCCGCGGCAGTCGGGCTGACAGCCCTGGCCGAGGGGGCGGCGGCCGAAGTGGCGGCGGCGGACGGGGTGGTGGCGCGGGGCGCGGTGCCCAGGGCGGAGCCGGAGGTGCTTGCCGCCCTGCGGCGGGCCGGTGCCGACCCGGCCGGGATCTCCGACGCCGACGCGCTCACCCTGTTCGGGGCGACCGGCCAGGCGTTGGAGGAGCTGTGTGCCCTCGCCGACGGCCTGCGCCGGGAGACCGTCGGCGACGACGTGACCTTCGTGGTCAACCGCAACATCAACTTCACCAACGTCTGCTACACCGGCTGCCGGTTCTGCGCGTTCGCCCAGCGCCGCGGCGACGCCGACGCCTACACCCTCTCGCTGGACGAGGTGGCCTCACGGGCGCGCGACGCCTGGTCAGTGGGTGCGACCGAGGTCTGCGTCCAGGGCGGCATCCATCCGGACCTGCCGGGCGACGCCTACTTCGGCCTGGCCCGCGAGATCAAGAAGGCGGCTCCCGGGCTGCACCTGCACGCCTTCTCCCCGATGGAGGTCATGAACGGCGTCACCCGCACGGGCCTGTCGGTGGCGGAGTGGCTCACTGCGGCGAAGGAGGCCGGTGTCGACTCCATTCCCGGCACGGCCGCGGAGATCCTCGACGACGAGGTTCGCTGGGTGCTCACCAAGGGCAAGCTGCCGGCGGCGGCCTGGGTCGACGTCGTGACCGCCGCTCACCGTGTCGGCCTGCGGTCGTCGGCGACGATGATGTACGGCCATGTCGACACCCCGGCCCACTGGGTGGCCCACCTGCGGCTGCTGCGCCGCATCCAGGACGAGACGGGCGGCTTCACCGAGTTCGTCGCACTGCCGTTCGTCCACCACAGTTCGCCGATCTATCTGGCCGGGGTGGCCCGTCCGGGCCCCACCGTTCAGGAGAATCGGGCGGTGCACGCGATGGCCCGGATCCTGTTGCACGGAGCGATCGCCAACATCCAGTGCTCGTGGGTGAAGCTCGGCACGGACGGGTGCGTCCAGGTGCTCGCCGGTGGGGTCAACGACCTCGGAGGCACCCTCATGGAGGAGACGATCAGCCGAATGGCGGGGTCGCAGCATGGCTCACGCCGCTCGATCGCCGAGCTGGAGGAGCTTGCCGGAGCGGCCGGACGTCCCCCGCGGCAGCGGACCACTACCTACGGTGTGGTCTCTTCGGAACGCCTTGTCACCGCGCGTGGTGACGCTGCGCGCACCGTGCTCGCCATCGTGACCTGAGGATCGTCACAGCTCGTTTGTGGCACTACCTAGTGTGACCGTGACCTCGGGTGCCGCCTGGCAGCCCTGGTGATCGGTGTAGGTTTGGGTGGGATGTCCGGGAATCTCGACGTCCGCTATGAGGTCTTCGCCCTGCGGACCGAGATCCAAAGCCCCAGGTGCGCCCCTCGGATCGTCACTCTCCGTATTGGAGGGTTGGTCTGCGGGGACCCTCTGTGACGAGCCCCAGTGACTGTGAGCTATGGTCTCATCGCTGGTTGTAGAAGATGTTACGTCGGTGGGGTTGACGCGGCCAAGTCTGGCGCGTGTAATTACCGGCGTGTCATTCCCCCCGTCGGCGGGACTCGTGCGGTAGGGCGACGTCCGGTCGGTGTGGATCCAAGACACCGCGCGCCGGCGTCCGGGGGGTGGCCGACCGCACCGCGACGGGTCTGGAGGAGTCCATATGGAGCACACCGACGCGGGCGTCCACACCGTCCTGGCGGACGTCGAGCGTTCCGCTGAGCACCACGCCGGACCGGTGCTGGAGACCGCTCACGAGGCGGCACCGCTGCCGGTCCCCGTGGCCGGGGCGTTCGTGTCCGGGCCGCACCCGCAGCCGGCCGGGTCGACCGCCGCGGCGGTCGCGCCGCCGGTCATGCCTGGCCGCGGCCGGCCCGGGTTGGTCGAGCCCGGCTATGACGCCGAGGTCGACGATCTCGAGGACGACCTCGACGAGGACGATGACGGCGAGGCCGGCGAGCTGGTCCGTCCCGGTGAGGTGCCCGCGCCCCGCACAAGCAGCGCGCTGGTGGACTCCCTCGCCGACGTCATCGACATCGGCCTCGGGGATCTGCTCGGCGAGGCGATGGAATGGCAGGAGCGGGCGTTGTGCGCGCAGACCGACCCGGAGGCGTTCTTCCCCGAGAAGGGCGGGTCGACCCGGGAGGCGAAGCGCATCTGCTCCGGCTGCGAGGTCAGGGTCGAGTGCCTGGAGTACGCACTGGAGAACGACGAGCGGTTCGGGATCTGGGGCGGCATGTCCGAGCGTGAGCGGCGCAAGCAGCGCCGACGGGCCGTCTGACGCCGGATCCCACGGACGGCGCCCGCGATGACCACACCAACGCGGGGCGCCGGTCGCGGCACTCGGGCGATTCGTCCCCGAGATGCCGTTCGTGCCGGCCAGCGGGTCGTGGCGATCATGGTCATCCGGCGAGGTGGGAGTGCGCAGAGCACCCCACCAGTGCCGGGTACCGCACCCTCGCCGCGCACCCCGCTGCCGCCGGGCACTCTGTCGGCACCACACACCACGTCAGCACCACGCGATACCCCGTCAGCACGGCGCGCCCTGTCGGCACCGCCCGCCTCGTCGGCACCGCGCGTAGTGCGCGGGCCGGATCGGAGTGCGCCCGACGGTCATGGCCTGGGCGATACCGATCTGGACCAGGCGCTGGCGGATCTTGCCGCGGCGGCACGTCCCCCTGACCGGATCGTGGTGGCCTGTCTCGGCGGGATCCTGACCGCGGCCCCGACCTCTGTTCCGGCACAGCGCACCGGATCCGATCAGCGGCCGGGTCGGTCACCTGCCCACCGGCCCGCCGGCGCCGAGCACCCGAGTGAGCCTCCCGGGCCGGCGGACGCGGGCGCGGTTCCGGTCGTGGTTCTCGACCTTCCACCCGGGACGTCCTTCGGTGCCGCGGTCGCCGCCGCCGTCACGTTCGACAAGGCGGCCCGGCGCTACCGTGGCCGGGCCGACGAGACCACACGGGCCGGCGGTGAGCCTGACCGGCCGGACGTCTTCTACTGGCTGCTCGGCGACGGGGTCGTGCCAGGCCACGACGCTCTCGACCGCCTGCTCACCTATGCCAGGGTCGACCGCAGCGCCGCGGTCCTCGGGCCCGGACTGCTTGCCGTCGGTGGGGCCGGAACCGTTGTCGAAGCCGGTGTCACCGTCGACCGGGCGGGGCGGCGGGTCCCCGCTGCGGCGCGGTCCGCCGCCGGGCCCGGCGACGCCGCTCGCGACGTGCTGGCGGTCTCCTGCAGTGGCCTGCTGATCCGCGCGGCCGCCTGGGAACGCCTGGGCGGCCTCGCTCCCGGCATGACCGCGGGCCTCGACCTCGACCTGGGTCTGCGCGCCGCGCGCGCCGGTCTGCGCGTGGTCGCCGTGCCCCGGGCGACCGTCCGGGTCCGGGCAGGTGCGCGCGTGGCCGGCCGGGGCGGCCGGGCCAGCCGGGCTGACCGGGCTTACCGGGCTGACCGCGTCGCCGGCGTGCGGGTGCGTCTGGCACTGACGCAGCCTGTCTGGTGGCCGTTCGCCCTGCTCGTGCTGGTGGTGACCGGCCTCGGGCGGGCTGGGGGCCGGCTGGCGCGGCCCGGTCAGCGCTGGCGCTCGGCTGCGGTCGAGGTAGGGGTGGTCGGCGCGGTCCTGGTCGGTCCCCGCGAACTGGTGCGGATGCGCCGGCGGGCAGCCCGGACGGCCGCCGTTCCCCGGCGCGCGGCGCGGCACCTGCTGCCGACCCGGCGCGGCGCGATCTCGCTGGCCGGAGGCCCCAGCACCAGTTCACGTCCCAGTCCCAGTCCCAGTCCCCTCGTCAGCGCCCGCCTGGCGGTGCGTACGGCCACCCCGTCCCGTGCCTTCGTGGCCCTGATCGCGCTGTTGCTCGTCGTCGGCGGGGGCATGGCCCGTCGCCTCGCTCCGGATGCGGCCGGCGGCGGGGTGCCGATGCTCGCTGACGCCCACGACCTGTGGTCCGTTGCGTGGTCTGGATGGCAGGGCTCGGTCGGCGGCACCCTCGGCTGGCCAGGTGCCGCGCCCCCATGGATGCCAGGGCTCGCAGCTCTCGCAGCCCTCGCCGCCCCGGTCGGCCTCGACGCCGGCGCGGTCTGCCTGGCCCTGCTCGCGGTGGCACCCGCCGCGGCCGCCTGCAGCGCCTATCGTGCCGCCGCGCGGATCACCGCTTCCCGACACCTGCGGACCGGCCTGGCCGCGCTCTACGCGATGTCCCCGCCCGTGGCAGGGTCGGTGATCGCCGGCCGGTTCGAGTCCGCCGTGGCGCTGGCCGTGCTCCCGGCCGTCCTCGCCACGGCCGACGAGGTCCTCCGCGGCGAGGTGGTGCGCGGCAAGGTCCTGCGCGGCGAGGTCCTGCGCGGCCGTCCCGCGCCGCGGCGGGCCGGCTGGCCGGCATGGCGCCTCGCGGCCGGGCTGACCGTCCTCATCGCCTGCGCTCCCGCTCTGGCGCCGGTCGTGCTCGTGGTCCTGCCCGTCGCCTTCCTGGCTGTCCGGCGCGGCTGCTCCGGCGGGGGCGGCTGGTCGGGCGCCCGACTGCCGGTCGCCCTGTTCAGCCTGGTCGCCGTCCTCGTGACCGCGTCGGCGCCGCTACTGCCCGGCCTGCTCGCGGGCGGGCCAGGGCAGTGGGGGTCCGGGCCAGGGCCGTGGGGGCCCGTCGCCCTGATGGCCGGGTCGGAGCACAGCGGCCTGGTGGCCCACGCCTCCGGTGGAGAAGATGAGTCGACCGTCCTCTTCCTCGTCGTGGCTGCCGGTGGCCTGCTCGCCGGGCTTCCCCTGCGCGGCCGCGGCCGGCGTTCGACCACCGCCGAGGCCGGAACAGACCCGGGGGCGGCGCCGGGCAGCACCGCGACGCCCGCCGCCGGCTGGGCGCTCGCCGGCGCCGGGCTGGCCGGAGTGCCGCTCGCGGTCATCCTCGGGAACGCCTGGTCGGGCGGATCGGCGTCCGTCGTGGCCACCGCCGGCCCCACCGGAGTCTGGGCCGGCCCGCAGTACGGCCTGGCCTGTGCCGGCCTGCTCGTCGCCGTCGGCCTCGCGCGGGCATCCGCGCGCGGTGGCTCGTGGGCTCTTCGTGCCCTGTTCGTCGCGGGGACGCTGGCGTTCGGCGCCGTCCTCGTCGCCGCCCCGCTCGCCCAGCCTCGGCCGGTCCCGCGCGACGAGACCCTGACCAGGTCCGTCACCGCACTGGCCAGGACCGGCGGCCCGGGCGCGCGAGTGCTCGTCCTGCGTGGGTCCGCTCCGGACCGCGCGGTCTACACGCTGGCGGCGGACGAGGGTCCCCGCTTCCCCGGCGCGACGTCGGGCCGGGCCTCGGCGGCGTCCGCTGCCCTTGCCCGCCTGGTCGGCGACCTGTCGGCGGGCGTCCCCGGAGCCGCGGCCGGACTCCCGGGCTTCGGCGTGAACGCGGTCGTCATGCCGGCCGCCGCGTCCGACCCGTCCCTCGTCGCGGCACTGGACTCGGTGGACGGCCTCTGGCGTGACCGCCGCGGCTCGGGCGTCCTGGTGTGGCGCCCGGTGGACCCTGTGACCGGCCGGGCCTACCCGGCGGCCCGGGCCCGCCTCCTTCCCGCCGGGGCGTCCGACGGCTCTGCGGGGGCCGCCGGGCACGGGGTGCCGCTTGACGGGCTGCGGCCGGGCGCCGCGGGGCTGTCCGGGGCGGTCGAAGTCCCCGCGGGAGCGGCCGGTCGGCGCGTGGTTTTCGCCGAGACAGCCGATCCCGGCTGGCGGGCGACCCTGGACGGTGCCCCGCTGACGAGGGCGCTGGCGGACGGCTGGGCACAGTCCTTCGTCCTGCCGGCCCGGGGCGGGTTGCTCGAGGTCGGCTACGACCACACCCGGCATCGTGCCGTGCTGCTCGCGGGCGCGGGTGCCGCCGGCGCGGTGCTGGCCACCGGCCTGCTGGCGGCCGTTGTGCGACCTGCGCACCGGCGCCGGCCCACACCGCCAGGCGGTGACCGCGATGAGGCCTGACCGGCGCTGGCGGGTGCCCGTGGCGTTCGGGCTGGTCTGCGTGGCGGCGGTCGTCGCGTCCGCGCTGACGACCGCTGTGCCGCGCACGTCGGCGTCCGCGGTACCGAGATCGGTGACCTCGGCGACCCTGCTCTGCCCGGACCTCGGCCTGGACGGCCGGGTCCCACAGCTCCTCGACCTGGTGCGCGGCGCCGGGCCGGGCGGGGCGGTCCAGCCGTCGGACGGCTCGGCGCTGCTCGATGACGATCGCCAGCACGACGAACTGCTCCGCCTCCCCCCGGGCGGCGACCCGGCAGGCCGGTCGCCCGGTGAGCGCACCGGCGGCGGCCCGCTCCGGCTCGTCGCGACCGGCGAGGCAGCGGCCGGTCTCACCGCCACGGTGACGTCGCCCGGGTCGGGAGCGGGGCCGTTGCGCGCCCGCTGCGAGCAGCCGCGCGCGCACACCTGGTTCGCCGGGCCGTCCACCGCCGCCGGCAGGGACCCCGTTCTGTACTGGACGAACGCCGGGCCGCGCCCCGCCCGGGTGGACGTGGGTGTCGTGTCGCCGGACGGGACGTCGCCCCGCACCGAGATCACGATTCCGCCCGGCCGGACGGTGAGCCGGCGCCTCGCCGCACTGGCCCCCGAGGCCGCCGCGACCGCCATCGACATCCGGACCACGGCGGGACGGGTCCTGAGCTGGCTGGTCGATCGCGCCAGCGGGAGTGGTCCCCAGAAGGCGACCCCGGTGCCGCCCACCGCCGGCCCGGCCGCCCGGGTGCTGGTCGGGGGTCTGCTCACCCCGGCCGCGGCGGTGCGGGAGGCGCGTGGGCCGGCAGCCGACCTGGTGATCGCGGTGCCGGGCCGGGCCGCGACAGTGCGCGTCACCGTGCTCAGCCCGTCCGGTGCGCGGGTGCCGGCTGGCCTGGAAGCTGTCAGAATCCCGGCCGGGACGACGGTGCACCGCCCGATCGCACTGGCACCGGCGACGGCATCCGCCGTGCTCGTCGAGTCGACCGACGGAACCGGTGTCGTCGCGGCGCTGAGGCTGTCCGGCGGCGGCCCCGACCCGGTCTGGGTGGCCGGAAGCATGCCTGAGCGCCCGCGCTGGACCGGTCAGGTCTCCGGCGACCCGGTGGGCATGGGGGTCGGGCCGGCACCGCCCGGACTGGTGGTCGCGGCGGCCCCGGTCCCCAGGTGGACGTCGGGTGCGCTGGTCCTGGTGGCGCCCGACCGGGCGGCCACCGCCTGGGTCGACGGCACGAGGGTCGACGTCGGCGCGGGCCGGGTGGTCCTCGCGGAGCTGCCGGCCGGCCGGACAGGCGCCCGGGTCGTCGGTTCCGGCGGAACACTGGTCGCCACCCAGGTGCTGGGAGCCAGCCCACCGGTGGCCATGCCACCCGCGCCGGGCGCGGGCGTCCCCCCGGCGCCAGCGGACGTTCCGCTGTTTCCGGTGGCGGCCGACCCGCCGGCGGAGGCTGTGTCGCAGACTGCCGTCACGCTGACCGCGCCGGTTCCGCGGACGGTCTCGGCGGTCGTCCCGCTGGTCGGAGCGTGGCGGTACCGCTCCGGCCCGGCTCCGGTTGCCGACCCTCGGCTTCTCGTCGGCCCGGCTGTGTCTGCCGAACATCGGCATTGACGACCTGAACGCCCACGCCCACGCCCATGGCCACGGCCGCGCGCCTCGCGGTCCGGGTGCGCCGGCTGCGGGTGGGTCGCCTGCGGCCGGGTCAGCCGCGGACGCCCGCGGCGAAGACCCGGCCCGTGCCGGTGAGCTGCAGTGTGGCCGGCCCGGTCACCAGTGCCGAGCAGCCGCGGCTCAGCGTGATCGGTTCCAGCGGCAGCCCCGCCCGGTCCGTGCCGGTGATCTCGACCTGCCCCTCCACAGCCAGCAGGATGGACGAGTCGGGCACAGTCACCGGACCGCCCGTGCAGACCGCCTCCCGCAGGACGAAGTCCTTCACCGGCGCCTGCCATGTCCGCAGCTGGCCCCCCGGACCGGTCGTCAGGGTCCGCGGCCGCAGGACCGGTGCGCCGGTGGGCCTCGGGTCGAGGATCCGCAGCAGCTCGTTGACGTCGATGTACTTGGGAGTCAGCCCGCCCCGGAGCACGTTGTCCGAGGTGGCCATGATCTCGATCCCGACACCCTGGACGTAGGCGTGCAGCAGCCGCGCGGGCTGGAACAGCCCCTCACCCGGTTGCAGCGTGACATCGTTGAGCAGCAGCGCCGCGGCGATGCCTACGTCACCCGGGTGGGTCGCGGCGAGCAGCCGGACGAGGTCGGCGGCACGGCGCAGCTCCTCGTCGGCGCCCGGGCCGATCCGCTCGGCGGCACTCACCACACCGGCGGCGAGGTCGACACCCGCCTGGGGCGGGAGGGTGAGCAGGCTGCGCAGGACCTGGGTGGCACCACCGGACGGGTCGGTCGCCAGCGGCGCGAACGCCGCGATCAGCCCCGGATGGCCCAGCCCGCGCGCGACCGCGAGTGTCGCGGCAGGTGCGCGGATGCCGGCGAGGGCCCGGAACGGTGTCAGCGCCACGATCAGCTCGGGCTTGTGGTTGCGGTCGCGGTAGCGACGCCGCGGGTCACCCATGCTGATCCCGGCGGCCTGCTCGGCGTCGAACCCGGCGCGGGCCTGGGCGAGGTCGGGATGGACCTGCAGCGACAGGGCCTTGTCGGCGGCGAGCACCTTCAGCAGGAAGGGCAGCTCGCCGACCAGGTCGGCCGCCGCCCGGCGGGTACCGAGGCCGCCCGGCCGCCGCCGCAACGGTTGCCCCGGCCCGGCCGCGGCGCTCGTGGCCGGGCCCGCCGCCCCGGCTCCGTGCTGCGGACCGGTGGCCTCGACCACCTCGGCCGGAGCCTGCGGATGGGTGCCGAGCCACAGCTCGGCGACGGGCTCCCCGTCAGCGGGAACGCCCAGCAGCTCCGGGATCGCGGTGGAGGAGCCCCAGGCGTAGCGCTGGGACTGACCGTGCAGCTCCAGGACGCGGACCGAGGCCCGGTGCGGCCGCGGGCCCGCGCCCGTCGTCGTGCTGGTGGTGCCGCTGGTGGTGCCTGCGCCGACCGTGCTGGTGAGCCGGCCGCGGGTCTCCGTGCTGTCGGTGCCCGCGGTGCTGGTCGGCGCGCTCTCCCCGATGGTCACAGGTGTCTCCGTCCCCGCCTCGGCGGTCGTGAGCGGCTCTGGTTCGGCGTCGGGCGGATGTCGCGACGGGTCTACTCCTCGTCGCCCCAGCCATGGCCTTCGGGGTCGATCACGGCGGGGTCGACGTCCATCATCTCAGCCACCTGATGGATGATCGCGTCGAGGACGAGCTCGGCGAGATCCTCGGGCATGACGGCGCGGGCCTCCAGCGGACGCCGGTAGACGACGATGCGCTGCGGGGTCGCGGAGCGGCCCCGTCCGGACGCCGGCTGGTAGGAGGCCAGCGGAATGCTGTCATCGGTCAGACTGACCGGCGGGACGTCCTCGACGGCGAACTCGACGTCGGCCAGCTCGGCGGACCATCTGTGGTCCAGGTGTTCGACCGCATCCAGGACAAGGTCGTCGAAGCGCTCACCGCGGGTGGCGTAGGCGGGCACGTCGGGGGGTAGGAGCGTGCCACGCATGCCGCGTCCGCGGCGGTCCCGCCGCCGGCGGGGTGGGATGGGGCGCGTGGCCGTGGGGAAACGCACTTCGGGCGTCCTGGCGGGTTCGGCCATCGTGACAGAGTAACGCCGTTTCCGTCGAACGATCACAGCGGCGGCGGCGCGATGGGGCCCCACCGGCCCGGTACCCCCCACGTAGGGGTACCCGACCAGGAGCGACACGACGTCAGAAGGCGGTTTCGGTCGAAGTGTGTGCGTCGTTCTGGTGTAATTGTGTGCGTGGAGCAACCGAGTGATAAGCGCTGCGTCACAGTGACCTCTGCCGGTGCGCGACACGACGGGCGGTGGTGGCCGTCGCCCGTTCCGGGGTCTACCGTCCGGAACGTGAAGCCTCGGCGCTGCTCCCGCTCGGCCTGTTCCGCGGCCGCGATCGCCACGCTCACCTACGCCTACGCGGAGTCCACCGCCGTACTCGGTCCGCTGTCGCCGTTCGTCGAGCCGCACTCCTACGACCTGTGTGGGGTCCATGCCGACCGGCTGACCGTGCCGCTGGGGTGGGCGGTGGTCCGGATCGAGGCCGAGCAACCGTCGGGGCAGGAGCAGACAACCGACGACATCGAGGCGCTCGCCGACGCGGTGCGTGACTCCGCACCCCGCCGTCCCGAGCCGCCCGGCGGCCCGGGTGCTCCGAGCGGCCCGAGCGGGCCCAACGGGTCCGGAGAGGCCACCGGGCCCAGTGGGTCCATGCCGCCGGGTGCGCCCGGTGGCCGGCGCGGGCACCTGCGCGCCGTCCCAAGCCCGTCCTGACCGGCACACGCCGATCCGCCCCCCCGGCAAGGCGCTGGTGTTGTTGTCGGCGGGTGCGGATAAGGTCAACCCGGTCGATCGACGCCGGGTCAGGAAAGGGTGGTTACGGGGTGCGCGACCTCTCACGGATCTTCAAGGCGTACGACGTGCGAGGCGTGGTGCCGTCCGAGTTCGACACGGAGGTGGCCCGGGCGACCGGGGCCGCGTTCGTACGACTGCTCGGCGTTGACCGCATCGTCACCGCCCACGACATGCGCGAGTCATCGGTGCCGCTGGCAGCCGCCTTCGCGGAAGGCGCCACCAGCCAGGGTGCGGATGTCGTCGCCGCCGGTCTCGGGTCGACCGACCTGCTGTACTTCGCGGCCGGCTCGCTCGACCTGCCTGGTGCGATGTTCACCGCCTCGCACAACCCGGCCAGGTACAACGGCATGAAGCTGTGCCGGGCGGGTGCCGCGCCGATCGGGCAGCAGACCGGCCTGGCCGAGATCCGGGGCCTGATCGAGGCGGGCATCCCCGAGTACACGGGGCGGCCGGGCACGGTCACCACGCGCGACCTGCGCGACGACTACGCACGCCATCTCCGCTCTCTCGTCGATCTCACCGGCATCCGCCCGCTCAAGGTGGTTGTGGACGCCGGCAACGGCATGGCGGGCCTCACCGTCCCGGCCGTGCTCGACAGTCTTCCGCTCACCATCATCCCGATGTACTTCGAGCTCGACGGCAGCTTCCCCAACCACGAGGCCAACCCGATCGAGCCGGAGAACCTGCGCGACCTGCAGGCCGCGGTGCGCGCCGAGGGCGCGGACATCGGGCTGGCGTTCGACGGCGACGCCGACCGGTGCTTCGTCGTCGACGAGCGCGGCGAGATCGTCTCACCCTCGGTCATCACCGCTCTGGTCGCCGAGCGTGAGCTCCGTCGGGAGCCGGGGGCGACCATCATCCATAACGTGATCGTCAGTCGGGCCGTGCCGGAGCTGGTGGCCGAGCGTGGCGGTGTGCCGGTGCGCACCCGCGTGGGTCACTCGTTCATCAAGGCCGAGATGGCCCGAACGGGCGCGGTCTTCGGCGGTGAGCACTCGGGCCACTTCTACTTCCGGGACTTCTGGCGGGCGGATTCGGGCATGCTGGCCGCCCTGCACGTCCTGGCCGCGCTCGGGGGTCAGCCGGGGCCGCTGTCCGGCCTTCTCGGCGGCTACGCCCGCTACGCGGCCTCCGGGGAGATCAACTCCGAGGTGGTCGACGCCGAGTTGGAGATGAGCAAGGTGGCGAAGGCGTACGCCGGCCGCGCCTCGGACGTCGATCACCTGGACGGCCTGACCGTCTCGCTGCCCGACGGCTCCTGGTTCAACCTCCGGCCGTCGAACACCGAGCCACTCCTGCGCCTGAACGTCGAGGGGCGCGATGATGCCTCTATGTGCCGGCTGCGCGACGAGATCCTCGTCAGCATCCGCGGTGGAAGGGAGACTTCCTGATGAGCCTCGATCCCCTGTTGCTGGAGATCCTTGCCTGCCCGTGCCCGGATCACGCCCCGCTGCGCGAGGAGACGCTGGACGGAGCCCCGGTCCTCGTCTGCGAGTCGTGCGGGCTGGCGTTCCCGGTACGTGACGAGATCCCGGTGATGCTTCTCGACGAGGCGAAGCCGTTCCCGGCGCCGGCCGGCTCGGCATCCTGACCGGCGTTCGCACCGGAGCCCGGACCAGGCGCCGGCCCGGCTCCGCAGAGCCGGCGTGAACGTCGACGAGTCCCTGCTGGACGACTCGAACCGGCTCACCGAGGCCGACACGCTCAACCTGCTGCCGCACACCGCCTCGGCGGCGCGGCAGGCGAGGGAGGGCTGGCGACTCGCCCAGGAGGCCGGAGTGGCCTCGCTGGGGTCGGATGGCCGGCCCCGCGCGATCGTTGTGGTGGGTGTCGGTGCGTCGGCGCTCGCTGCCGACGTGCTGGAGGCCGTCGTCGGCCCGGCGTCGCCGGTTCCGGTGATCAGCCATCGGCGGCACGGGCTGCCGGGCTGGGTCGGCGTGGCCGATGTCGTCCTCGGTGTGTCCGCCTCGGGGGCGTCGAGCGAGACCTGCTCCGCCGTCGAGGAGGCCTACCGGCGAGGTTGCCGCCTCGCCGTGGTCAGCCCGCCCGACACCCCGCTTGCGCACCTCGCCGGTGTGTCCCGCGCCCCGTTCGTGGCTCTTCCGGAGACCCGGCCCGCGCATACCGGCCTGTGGTCACTGGCTGTCCCGCTGCTCGCCGCCGCGGCCGCGCTCGGCCTGGTGCGCGACGGTGGCCCGGCGGTGGAGGCGGCCGCGGTGCGCCTGGAGGAGACGGCGATCCGGTGCCGGCCGTCCAGCGAGTCGTTCGTCAACCCGGCGAAGACGCTCGCGCTGGAACTGGCCGGGGCACTGCCGATGTGGTGGGGTACCTCCCGGCTGGCCGAGGTCGCGGCGGCCCGCGCGGCAACGGTGCTCGCCGCGCATGCCTGGTATCCGGCTCTGGCCGGAGCACTGCCCTATCCGGCCTACGACCAGGCCGCGCTCCTCGGCGGAGCGTTCGGAGCCGGTGCCGCCGCCAGCGGCGGCGGCCCGGCGGGCGACCTTGACGACTTCTTCCGCGACCGCGCCGACGACGTCGAGACAACCCGCCTTCGGCTGGTCCTCCTGCGGGACGACACCAGCGAGCATCCCGAGGTCAGCGGGGCCGCGGAGCGGGCCGTGGCCGTGGCCGGTGGGTACGGCGTCGGCGTGACCGAGCTTCGGATGACGGGTACCGGGCCGCTGGAACGCCTGGCGTCTCTGATCGGCCTGATCGACTTCGCCGGTGTGTACGTCGCGCTCGCCCTCGGGGTCGACCCGAGCAGCGCACCACAGCTGCGCCAGCTCGGTTCCGCCCGCTAGCCGGCCCCAGCCGGCCTGCGGCCGACGCCTGCCCTGGGGTTGGTTGGTCGGGTCTACTGCCCGTCGGCGGCTGGCGGCTGACGGCTCCGGGAGCGGCCGGGTGACCCCGCACCTTTCGCGAGGTCACCCGGGTCCCGCCGTGAGCCGGTGACTACCGCCCCTGCTGGCCGCTCCGCGGCTGCGCACCGGGCCGGGTGGGGCGTCCAGACTGGCCCGTCTGGACGCCCTGCCCGGCCGCGGCGCCGCTCTGGGGCTGCTGGCCCGGCAGGACCAGGCCGGGGATCTGGCCGGTGCCGCCCTGGCCACCCCCCTGCCCGAAGCCCGGAATGAGGTTGTCCAGGCTCGGCTGCGTGGGGGTCGGTGCCGGCGGCGGGGTGTTCATGAGCCGGCCGCCCTTCGTGCCCCGCGCGGTCGCCGGGTCCGCGGCGGGCAGCGGCTGTACGGGCTGGCCGGCCAGCGCCCCGCGCATCGACTGCCCGAAGATGAGCGCGGGCAGGTCGCCGCCGTACACATGCGGCCAGGTCCGCCCGTTGATGGCGATGTTGCGCAGCGGGTTGGTCTCCGCCCCGTTCGGGTCGCCGACCGCGACCGCGGCCGCGATCTGCGGGGTGTAGCCCACGAACCAGGCGCTGGAGAACCCGTCGTTGGTGCCCGTCTTCCCCGCCGCGGGGTGGTTGAAGCGGGCGTTTCCGCCTGTCCCGTTGGTGAGGACTCCGGCCAGGATGCTCGTCACGGTGTCAGCGACCCCCTGCGACAGCACCCGCTCGCACTTCGGGGTCACTCCGACGTCGAGTGCCTGGCCAGCCGAGTCGACGATCGAGGACGCGAACCGCGGGTCACACCGGATGCCGCCGGCCGCCAGGGTGGCGTAGGAGACGGCCATGTCCATCGGGGTCACGTACTCGCCGCCGATGGTCACATCACCCTTGGTCGACGGGATGTCCTTGAGGTGGTCGGGGGAGACACCGAGCCGGGTGGCCATCTCGACGACCGCCGGCACCCCGATCTCCTCCTCCAGCTGGATGAAGTAGGTGTTGACCGAGTCCCAGGTCGCCCTGCCCATGTCGTAGATCCCGACCTCGGCGGGGTCTGCGTTCTGGTAGCCCTTCCGGCAGTCGCCGGTGCGGCGCTCCAACGGGAACGCGGGGGTCTCGTAGCAGGCCGGCGAGTAGTAGGCCGTTCTCACGCCGTAGCCCTGCTCCAGTGCCGCCGCCAGGGTGAACGTCTTGAACGTCGACCCGGGTTGGAAGGGGGGCCCGTCGGGCTTGTCCAGGGTCGGCAGCGGTACCACCGTCTGGTTGGCGGCGACATCGGTCCCGTAGGTGCGGTTGACGGCCATGCCGAGAACCGCGCCGGTGCCGGGCTGGATGACCACCTCGGTCGCCGAGACCCGGCTGTCCCGCGGGATCGCCGAGTCGACCGCGCTCTGCGCCGCCTGCTGGACCTGCGGGTTCAGCGTCGTCTGGATGACGAGGCCGCCTTCGTAGATGCGGCGGTCCCGCTCCTCCGCCGTCGCGCCGAGCGCGGGGCTGGCGCGCAGCTGGGCGCGGACGTAGTCGCAGAAGAACGGCGCTCCGGAGTCCTCGCAGGAGTCCTGGACCTCGGGCTGGTCGCGGCGGACGTCGATCGGCATCTGCCTGGCCGCGTCCGCCTGCGTGCGGCTGATGTAGTTCTCGTCCGCCATCCGGGTGAGCACCATGTTGCGGCGCTCCTTCGCGGCCTCCTCGTGGTTCACCGGGTCGTAGCGGGACGGGCTCTGCACCAGCCCGGCGAGCAGCGCCGCCTGTTCCAGGGAGACGTCCGCGATGGAGACGCCGAAGTAGTGCTCGGCGGCGGTGCCCACGCCGTACGCCCCGTCGCCGAAGTAGGCGATGTTCAGGTAGCGCTCGAGGATCTCGTCCTTGGTGAACCGCTGCTCGATCGCGACGGCGTACCGCAGCTCGCGCAGCTTGCGGTCCAGCGAGTCGCCGGCGACGGCGTCGCGCTCCTCGGTGGTGGTGGCGTCCTGCAGCAGCACGTTCTTGACGTACTGCTGGGTGAGCGTCGAACCACCCTGGGTGGTCGTGCCGGCCTCGCTGTTGCGGGCGGCGGCCCGCAGGACACCCTGCGGGTCGACCCCGTTGTGCTGGTAGAACCGGGCGTCCTCGATCGAGACGATCGCCTCGCGCATGATCTGCGGGATCTTGTCACCCGTGACGACCTGCCGGTTCTCGGCGCCGCGCAGCGTTGCGATGAGGGACCCGTCCGACGCCAGGATCCGGGAGCTCTGCGGCAGCGGTGGGGTGACGAGGTCGGAGGGCAGTTCCAGGAAGTGATCGGCGGACGCCTTCGCGAACAGACCGGCGGCGGCCCAGAACGGCAGCGCGAGCAGCCCGACGACGACACCCATCGCGCTCACGACGAGCCCGATGCGGGTGAGCTGGCGGCGGCGGTCGACGGGCCGGCGCATCCCACCCGTCGGCGGCCCGAACGGCAGGTCCTCGGGGGAGCCGGCCCGCGCCGGCCCTGATTCCGCGAACCGACGGCCCGGTGGGCGCACGGCGAACCTGCCCCCTGGGCGCAGACCCGCCACCAGGGCACCTCTGCCGGCCCCGGCGCCAGCGCGTCGCCCGGAGTCGGCGCGTCGCCCGGAGTCGGCGGCTCTCCCCGTGCGGGGACCGCTGCCAGCACTCGTGCCCGCGCCGCTACCAGTGCCGGCGCGGCTGCCCGGGTCGGAGTCCGAGCCCGCGCCCGCACCGGCGTCCGTGTCGTTGCCGGCCCGGCCGGGTTCGTCGGCGTAGGCGATGCCTCCGTGCGACCCGCCCGTGCCTGCCTGCCCCCGACCTGTGCCGGGGTCCCGTGGGTCCTGCTGCCGCCGGCCGGCACGGCCGGACGCGGCTTCACCGCGAACCGGGGATGCCGACTCCCGTCTCTGCGACGTCGTTGTCACCCCCCAATGTGGGCCCGACCAGGAGGGCCGGAGCTCGATCTGGCGGACCCGTCAAGCATGCGTGACCGCGCGCCGAGCTGCTCACCCGGCCCTCGGAAGGTCATTGAACGCGTGCCGTCGCATGACTCGGGGCGAAAGAGGCGGTTCGTCGCGATCACCCCGGAGGATCCCGCTGTTCAGACGCTAGACGAGCCCGGGCCGGGGCGACCAGCCGGGCCAGGCGGGCTCCCGCCGCCGTTGACCTCACCCACGCGGGCCACCCCCGGAACCCACGGGTTGCCATACCGGGTGGGGGATGGCCGGCGCCGCGCGTACCGGATCCAGGCCGTGCGCCGCCTGCTGCACGGACGTCAGACGCAGGTAGGCGCGGCGGGTCCGCTCGCCGAGCACCGCGGAGAGGATGGCCCAGCCGGGCGCCCCGGGCGGCGGTGGCGGCACGATGACGGCGGTGATCTCCCGGACGAGCTCCGTGCCGAGCCGTTCGCGGGACTCGTCCGACAGCTGGTGGGTGCGCGCGAGGAAGCCGCGGGCCCGCAGCGCCAGGCTGTCGTCGACACCGGCCAGGTCCAGCAGTGCGGCCCAGCCGACCAGCTGCGGCGGGATGGTCGGCGGCGCCCCGGCGACCCGCGGCACCTTCACCTGGAGGACCACCGTGCCGGCGAAGACGTCGCCGAGCCGCTTCGACCGGCTGGACACGACCATGCAGATGATCGCCGGCAGGCCGAGGAGCAGGCCGGGCCGTTCGCAGACGACGCCGATCAGCCCGCGGGTCAGCGCGTGCCGGAACCGGATCGGGCCGCCGTCGTCGCGCACGACCCGCAGGCCCAGCGCCATCTTGCCGAGGGTGCGCCCGCGCAGGAACGTCTCGCAGGCCACCGGGTAGCCGAGCAGGATGCTTACGTAGACGATCAGGAACAGGGCGGTGGCGAGCGCCTCGTCCTCGGGCTGCACGCCGAGGAAGGTGACGACCAGCAGCCCCCCCAGCGCGCAGCCCTGGATCGCCAGATCGATCAGCCCGGAGACCATGCGTGAGCCCAGCCGGGCGACCCGCAGGTCGATGGCGACGGCCTCGCCCGTGACCAGCTGCGCCGTGCCAGCGGCGGCCTGGCTCACCGGCCGTGCCCCGGGCCTGTCGGCCGCTGGTGCGTCATGTCCGTCCTCTGTCCTGTCCGGTGCCCCGTTCTGGAAGAGTAGTGGGTGCCATGGATCTCGATGCGTATGTCGCCGTCCACCGTCCGGAGTGGGAGCGGTTGGGCCACCTTGTGGACCGCGCCACCCGGCCGCGGCGGATGGCGGCCGCCGAGCTCGACGAACTCGTCGAGCTCTACCAGCGGGCGGCGACCCACCTGTCGGTGATCCGGGGCCGCTCCTACGACCCGGCCCTCGTCGACGACCTGGCGAGCCTGGTCATCCGGGCGCGGGCCGCCGTCGTCGGCGCCCCGGACCGCGGCTGGCACGTCGTGGGCCGGTACTTCACCGTGACCTTCCCGGCCGCCCTCTACGCCCGCTGGCGCTGGGTGGTCGCGACCACGCTGGTCTCGCTCCTGCTCGCCCTCGCCGCCGCGCTCTGGATCGTGAACGACGCGCAGGCACGGACCAGCCTCATCCCGCCCGACGACGTGGCCGCGCTGTGCAGCTCGGAGTTCGCCTCCTATTACTCCGAGAACCCGGCCTCGTCGTTCGCCAGCCAGGTCTGGACGAACAATGCCTGGGTGGCGGCCCAGGCGGTGGCGCTCGGGGCGCTGCTCGGCCTGCCGACGATCGCCCTCCTGGCGGCGAACTCCCTGAACCTGGGCCTCATCGGCGGCTACATGGCCGGCTGCGGGGAGAGCGACCAGTTCTTCTCGCTGATCCTGCCGCACGGGCTGCTGGAGCTCACCGTGGTCTTCGCGGCCGGTGCGGTCGGCCTGAGACTGGGCTGGGCGATCATCGCGCCGGGGCCGCGGCGGCGGCTGGAGGCTCTGGCCGCCGAGGGGCGGGCCGCGGTGGCCATCGTGCTGGGGCTGGCGGTCGCGCTGGGCCTGTCCGGCGTGATCGAGGCGTTCGTGACACCGTCCTCGCTGCCGACCGCGGTCCGCATCGGCATCGGGGTCCTGGCCTGGGGTGGCTTCGTGGCCTACGTGTGGGTCTACGGCAGCAGGGCGGTCGCCGCCGGCGAGACCGGCGACCTGGACGCCGCGCTCGCCGCGGACCTCGCGCCCGTCGCCGCCTGAACCGCACCCGGCCCTGTCGCCCCGGCCGTGTCGCCCGGTGCTGCCGGGCTGGCCCTGTCGGCCGGCGTGCCTACAACCTGCCGCGCGCCTTCAGCGTGAGGTACGTGTCGGTGACCACCGCCGCATAGCCCGCGGGGGGGACGTCCACGACCTCGACCCCACGCCGGCGCAGCAGCGCGGTCAGCTCACGCCTGCGCAGCAGCGTCTGCTCGGCTGCGGCCGCCGCGTACACCTGCCCGACGTCGTCGTGCCCGGCGGCGAGCTCGTCCAGCCTGGGGTCGCGCAGCGCGGCCACCAGCACCGTGTGCCGGCTGGTCAGGGTGGGGAGCGCGGGCAGCAGGCCCTCCTCGATCACCGCCGGCACCAGATCGGTGAAGATCACAATCAGGGCACGGCGGGACGACGCGCGCAGCACCGCGGAGGCCATGCCGTCGTGGTCAGCCTCGACCAGCGCCGGTTCCAGGGTGGCCATCGCCTCGCTCATGCGGGCCAGCAGACCGTGGTCCCGCGTGTGCGGCAGGGAGATCCGGGTGGTGCTGTCGTAAGCGGTCAGGCCGACCCGGTCGCCGGCCCGCAGCGCGACGGCGGTGAGCAGGAGCGCGGCGTCCATCGCATGGTCCAGACGGGGGACGTCACCGACCCGCCCGGCGGACGTCCGGCCGGAGTCGAGGACGCAGAGCACCCGGCGGTCCCGCTCCGGTCGGAACGTGCGGACGACCACCGCGCCGTGGTGACGCGCGGTCACCCGCCAGTCGATGGTCCGCACGTCGTCGCCCACCACGTACTCGCGCAGGCTGTCGAACTCCGAGCCGGCACCGCCGCCGCGCAGCGCCACCTCGCCCGTCACCTCGCGCAGCCGGGCCAGCGCCGCCGGGAGATGGCGGCGGGAGGCGAACGGTGGCAGCATCCGGAGCCGCCACGGCGCGTGATGCCGGCCCTGGCGGCCAGCCAGGCCCAGCGGGCCCAGCGAACGGACCGTGATCCGCACCGGCGCCCGGTCCCCGCGCCGTGTCGGGCGCAGCACCGTCTCCAGGAAACGCCGCTCACCGGCGGGCACCGTCACCGTGTGGACCCGCGGGCGGGCACCCGCCGAGGGCACCCATCCGTCCCGGATACAGGCCCGTACGGTGCGGCGACCGCCGTTGGTGACGGTGAACCCGAGCGTCACCGGCTGCCCCAGCCGGGCGGAGGTCGGCCCGGACCGGCTGAACGTGCAGGCGCGCACTGCGCCCGCGAGACAGAGGTCGGCGATGATCAGCACACCGATCACCAGGTTCACGACCAGGAAGGCGGCGCCCGACGCGGGAGAGACGACCAGGACCGCGATGCCCAGCGCGACCAGCGCCACGGCGCGGCCGGTGATAGCCACCGCTGCCCCGCTACCGCGGGACGGGCACGGTGATGAGCACCTGGTCGAGCACCGACTCCGCGGTTGTCCCGTCCTGCTCGGCCTCCGGGCGCAGGCTGAGGCGGTGCCGCAGCGTCGCCCGCGCCAGCGCCTTGACATCGTCCGGCGTCACGTACGAGCGACCCGACAACCAGGCCCAGGCCCGGGCGGTCGCCAGCAGCGCCGTCGCGCCACGCGGGGACACCCCGAGCAGGACGGATGGCAGCGCCCGGGTGGCCCGGGCGAGGTCGACGATGTAGGCGAGCACCTCGCGTTGGACCTGGACCCGTGCGGCCGCGTTCCGGGCGGCGATGATGTCCGCCGGCCCCGCCACGGGGTGCACGCCGGCGGCTGCCAGATCGCTCGGGTCGAAGCCGCCGGCATGGCGGGCCAGGATGTGGACCTCGTCCTCCCGCGGCGGCAGCGGCAGTGTCACCTTGATCAGAAAGCGGTCCAGCTGGGCCTCGGGCAGCGGGTAGGTGCCCTCGTGCTCGATCGGGTTCTGCGTCGCCAGCACGGCGAACGGCGTCGGCAGCCGCCGCGGCTGCCCGTCCACGGTGACCTGCCGCTCCTCCATCACCTCGAGCAGCGCCGCCTGGGTCTTCGGAGGCGTCCGGTTGATCTCGTCCGCGAGCAGGAGGTTCGTGAAGACCGGGCCCTCGCGGAAGGCGAACTCGCTGGTCCGGTTGTCGTAGACCAGCGAACCGGTGACGTCTCCGGGCATCAGGTCCGGGGTGAACTGCACCCGCCTGGTGTCCAGTGACAGCGCGGTCGCCAGTGTCCGGACGAGCAGCGTCTTCGCCACCCCGGGCACACCCTCGAGCAGTACGTGACCGTGGCAGATCAGGGCGATCACCAGCCCGCTCACGGCCGCGTCCTGCCCGACGACGGCCTTCGCGACCTCGTGCCGCAGCTCGATCAGGGCCCGCCGCGCGCCCTCGGCATCGGGCCCGGGCGGCGACCCCGGCACGGCTGTCGCTGACGGCGTCCCCGGCACGAAGGGCTGCGCCTGCCCACCCGGCCCCTGAACAGCCGCCATCTGCGTCGGCGGTGGGGCAGCCGGCGGCGGGGGAGGCGCCTGCGGGGGCTGCAGCGGGGCGCGCAACGTCGCCGAGCCGTCCGGCTCGGCCGGAGTCGCTCCGGGGTTCGGGGAGGTCACCTTCTGCCCACCTGTCGATCGAGTTCGTGCAGTTCACGGGCCAGCCGAACGAGGGCGGCGTCGCCACCCGCCGCGTCGCCACCCGTGGCACCGCCGCCGGACGGCAGGCCCCCTGCCGGGTACACCGGCCCGGACGCGGCCCAGCTGTAGCCCGGGGGCACCATGCCCGGACCGTACAGGAGTGCCCCGACATCTCCGGCGGGTCGGCCGGTCTGCTCGGCGACGGCGGCGATCAGGACACCCGGGTTCGGTTCGTGGACGCCCGTCCGGGCGATGCCGGGTGCCCCGCCGGCGATCGGCGGGCCGTCGGCACGGATGCCAAGTCGCTCCGCGAGACGCGCGCGCAGGCCGGCGCGCAGCGCCTCGGCGGCCCGCTCACGGGCGTGCCCGGCGGCGTAGAGACGGCCTCGGCCCTCCACCGTCTCCGCCGAGCGCACGACGACCGGGAGAGGCTCGGCGACGGGCGGCCCAAGCCGGCGCCCACGCCACGCCGCCAGTGCCATCAGCAGGACGAGAACCTGCAGGCAGACGACCCAGAAACGGTCCGGCAGCAGATCGCTCAGGCTCTGCCGGCCAACCGGGTTCTCGCTCGGGACGAGCTGCTGCACCCAGTCCACCTGGAGATTCCGGGACAGCAGGCCCAGCGCCAGCGCGGCGTTGCCGGATTCGTCCAGCCTCGCATTGGTGAGGAACTGGCCGTCACCGAGCAGAACAAGCCGGCCGGCGGACTCCCCGGGACCGGGTCGTACCTCGGGCCCCCCGTCCGGGGTGAGGACGGCGAGGCGGGCGGCCTCGGGGGAGCTGTAGCAGAGGTCCAGTCGGGGGGTGGTGCCCAGCCAGCCCTGCTGGCCAGGGCGGGGAGTGGCGTCGTCGGGAGGGGTGAAACGGACCGCGTCCCCGATCGCGGCTGCGCCGGCGACGGTTGCCTCCGGCAGCGTGCATCCTGGCCTGGCGTCCTCGCCCGAGAGGTCGAAGCGGTCCGGCGGGGCGGTGGCGATCGGGATCCCCATGGCGGCCAGATAGTCCACGACAGGTCGTGACGGGGCGACCAGCAGCACGTCCGAACCGGCGCGGACGCGTTGCACCAGCGCGACGATCTCGGTGTCCGCCAGCAGGTCGGGGCCGGTGACCAGGACCGTGCGCGGCGTGCTGTCGCCGACCGGACCGGTGCCTTCCGGCGCCGCCGGCTCAGGCCGCAGCGTGGACCTCGCCTCTGCCACGGACACGGTGATCCCGCGCCCGCGCAGGATCTGCGCGAGGGCGAGCGAACCGGCGCCACCCGGTGACTCGGCGTCCAGGTACCCGCCCTGGCCAGGGCCAGTCACCGCGGCGACCACCACCGCGTAACAGGCCACCAGGAGGGCGAGAACCGCGGTGAGGCGGACGCCCCGGCCCACGGCCGCGGGCCGGGGGCCGCTGCGGACATGTGTCGACCCGCTCCCCCCTCCGGGGCCCTTCGCGCCGGGCTGCGCCTGGGCTGGCCCGGCCGGTGACGCCGCTTCCCGTGGCGGGCTGGCCTGCGGCGCGGTCATGCCGGGACCGCGCGGTAGCCGTCATCCGACCGGTCCTGGCTCTGGCCCTGACCGCGGCGAATCCTTCCGAGCTCCTCGTCGGCCCGCACGACCATCTCGTAGTCGTGCCTGGTCGCCGGCCTGCCGCCGTACCAGATCTCGCTGAAGACCTCGACCGCGGCCGACAGCGCCCCGACCGGGTCACCGGACGCCCCGCCGGCCGTGACCCGTGTCGCGGCCCCGCCGGCCGTCGCGGCCCGCAGGTCGCTGACCAGCTCCCCGGCAGTTCGCCCTGGCCGCAAGTCGATCAGGGTCCGCTCCTCGAGCATCCGAGCGACCGCTCGGAGCCGGGTCCGTACGGCGTCGGCGAAGTCTCCCCGCTCGGCCTGGGCGTCGCCCAGCGCACGAAGCTGGTCCGCGGTGAGCGGGCTGGACAGATCACCGTCCTCCCGCTGCCCGGACGAGGATCGCCGGACCGGACCGAGCCACAGCCGGACCACAACCAGCAGCGTCACGAGCACGAGGACGAGGGCCAGGACGCCGAGCCCCTGAAAGCCGGCCACACCGACACCGGGGTCGGGGATGATCCAGTCCCACAGGTCGCTCAGACGCTCGTTGAACCAGTTGAGCGCCCGGGTGAACCAGCCGGGGCCGGCCTCCCGGTAGACCTGCCGGGAGAGCTCGCGGCGCGCCTCCTCGCGGGCACCGTCCCGGGTGATGGGCGCGCCCAGCTGATCGCTGACAGCCGTCAGTACCGTCGTCGCAGGACCGCCCGGGCGGGCCGCGGTCACGACGCCGTTGCGCGTTGCCGGGCGGTCTCGGCGAGAGTCACGTCCAGGCCTTCCCGGCGGATTCGCTGGTCGATGTACAGCAGGACGATGGCGCCGGACAGCACCGGTGTCGCGACGGTCGTCGCGATCAGGTTGCCGATCCCGGTGACGATGTAGCCGGCAACGGTCAGGTCTCCTTCGAAGGCATCACCGAAGGTGGCCTCGGATGTCGCCAGGACGATCAGGGTGACCATCGTGAAGACGAACACCAGCACGCCCCCCACCAGCGAGGAGAGCAGGACGACGCCGAACGTGCGCCACCACGACCCGCGGACCAGCACCCGCGAGCGGCGCAGCGCCGCGCGGATCGTCTGACCTTCCAGGACATAGGCAGGGGAGGCGAGGCACAGATAGATCGCCACCGCCACCGCGCCGACGATCAACGCGAGGAGGCCGAGAACGCTGAGCAGAGTGACCACCAGGGTCAGCACCAGCAACCCGCCGAGCCGCGGGGTGACACGCCGGACCGCCGCGCCGGCGGAGATCCGCGAGCCGAGTGCCGCCTCGCTGACCACCACCGCGAGGACGCCGGACAGGAAGATCCCGAGCATGGCGTTCAGGCCGAACACCAGCAGATCGAGCGCGGCCACGGTGGCGTTGGACGAGTCCTCGCCGACAATCGCGGTGACGGTGCTGATGGTCTCGACCACCGCCGACACACCGACGGTGAGCCCCAGTGTCGCGCCGGGATTCGTCCGGATCGTGGTGAAGATCCCGTCCAGGATCTCGCCGACCGACAGCGGGCGGAGCGGGATCACGCCGGGCTTCGGCGCGACCGGCGGACCGCCCCACGGGCCGGAGCCCCAGGGCGGTGGGGAGTTCCATGACCCGTGTGGCGGATGCGTCTCCCCCGACGGCGGTCCCCCGGGGGAACCGGGTGTTCCGGGCCCCTGCGGGCCGGGCGTGCCGGGAGGGGTCTGACCGGCCCCGTCCGCCATCGTGGTCTCCCTGCGCTCGTGCTGTCCGTGCCGACCAACGTTCGCGGCATGCACATCGTTGCAGACTCGCTACTTCCTCCACGTGGTCGGGCGCCGCGGGCCGCGGGCTGTGCACAGAACGTCCAGTCCACGCGCGGATGTCCACAGCCGGGCCTGCGACCCCGCCCGTCCCGCCGGCGCCGTACATGCTCGACGAGTGACCACATCGCCCGTCATACGCGAAGCGCCGGCGCTCCTTCTGCTCCTGCGTGAAGCGCTGGCGACTCTCGTGGATCTCGTGCTGCCCCGGCCGTGCGCCGGCTGCGGGCTGCCGGGGTACGCGGCCTGCCCTCGGTGCACCGCGGCACTGACAGGCCCCCTGGTTCTCGCCGCCCCGGGTCCCACGGCCAGCCCGGGGCGGCGAGGTCGCGACCTACGCGACCTCCCGCCTGCGCCCACACCATCCGGCTTCCCGGTCGCGCGCCCTTCGCGAGCCGTAGCGCCACCTGCCCGTGCTCCGGGCTGGGCATGGCCGCCGCCTGGGCATGGCCCGGGCTCGCCGCCACTCGTCGCTGCCGCGGCCTTCGAGGGCACCCCCCGAGTACTGCTGCTTGCCTACAAGGAGCGGGGGAGGCTCGACCTGGCCCCGTTGCTGGGGCGGGCACTCGCCCGGGCGGCCACGGCGGTGGCCCGGCAGCACTCCCGGGGCACGCAGCCCACCTCGGTGGTGCTCGTGCCCGTGCCGACGACCGCCGCCGCCCGGCGGCGCCGCGGCGCCGACCACGTCGCCCGGCTTGCCGTGGTCGCCGCACGGGTTCTGACCCGATCGGGCACACCAGCCCGGGTCAGCGGCGCCCTGCGGGTGCTGCGTCCCGGCGTCGACCAGGCCGGCCTCGGGGCGACTGCCCGCCAGCGCAACCGGTCCGGTGCCTTCGCTCTGCGGCCGAGAGCACGGCCCGTGGGCCCCGGCGAGATCACGATCGTTGTGGACGACATCGTGACGACCGGGGCCACGTGCGGCGAGGCGATGCGCGCGCTGCGGGCTGGTGGCTGGGCCGCTCCCGCCGGCATCGCGGCCGTCGCCGCGACACCACTGCGGCGCGGCACGCTCCCGGCGCGACGCGCCAACACCCCGGATTGCCCGCCGTAATCCCGCCGAAGGAGCAGACTGGACCCACGAGCTCCACCCCCCGGGAGCCGACGGCGCAAGCCGGTGACGAAGGTGGCGCCGCAGGATGCGGCGCGGTCTTCCAGGGCGAGGGCGATGTGGCGCACCTGCCGCTCCTCGGCGGGTGCGGCGCTCAGCCCCCCTCTGTGCCGGAGCCGTGAGGCCGCCCGCCGGGTGTGAGCGAGGCGGGGCCCGCTGATCGCGCCCAGCGACCGCAAGGTGGGTTCGGGAGTCCCGTTATGCCGGGTCGGAATCAACCGAAATCGGCAGGTCGGTTCCGGCATGGATCTGGCCGGCAAGGGGAAGGAGCCGAGCGTGGTGGGTCGGTGGAAAACTCGCCGATGCCATGGTCACGGACACAAGCGCAGGTGCCCGCATGAAGGGAGACGGCCTGCGGCACCAGCGTCACAAGCCGGCACCAACAACTGACACCAGGAACGTTGACAATCTTCGGCGGTCTCTTCCAGGTACGGGTCGGCGCACGGTGACCCGTACCGGAACTTCGCCGGAGAACCGACTTGCTGGTCGCGCTGATTCGGTGTGGATCGGCCGGCCGGGCCAGGTGAACGGGAGGTGGATCGCGTGGACATCGTGGTCAAGGGCAGGCACACAGCGGTATCAGAAGGTTTCCGCAGGCATGTCCAGACCAAGCTCGCCAAACTCGAGCGACTCGATTCCAGGGTGATGCGGGTCGATGTGGAACTCTCCAAGGAGAGCAATCCCCGGCTGTCCGACATGTGCGACCGGGTCGAGCTGACCGTCTACTCGCGGGGACCTGTCATCCGCGCCGAGGCCGCCGCCGGCGACTCCTACGCGGCGCTCGACCGCGCTACCGCCAAGCTCACCGAGCGCCTTCGCCGAGCCGCCGATCGCCGGGTCCGCCACCATGCCAACCACGCGGGTGCGAACCATCCCGGGCCGGGCCGCGCCGGGTCCCTGACAGCAGACCTGTCCCTCGTCCCTGACGTCCTCGTCCCCGACGCCGGTGTCCTGAACTCGGGCGACGGCCAGCCGGCCGCGGCCGCGGAGCGGGCCGCGCCCGAAACCGCGGCGGCCCCGACGGCGCAGGAGTGGGTGTCGAGCGACGGTAGGCCGGGCACCGAGCGCGTCGAGGAAGTGGAGTACTCACCGATGGTGGTACGCGAGAAGACCCACGTCGCCGCGCCCATGACCCTCGACGACGCCCTGTCGAACATGGAACTCGTCGGCCACGATTTCTACCTCTTCCTCGACGCACGCAGCGGTCTACCCAGCGTCGTGTACCGCAGGTGCGGCTACGACTACGGCGTCATCCGGCTCACCGGCGCGGCCAACCGGAACGGCGCGGACGGCATGGACGGCGCGCGGGAACCGGCGTCGGCGGTCATTTCCGCCGTGTGACGGTCGATCCCCCCTGCCGACGTGGGACCATTTGCCTCGGGTGTCGGACTCCCGGCATCGGTGCACACGGCACGTTCCACGGGGTGTGCCACCAGCGGCGTGATGTCTGGTGGCGCACCCCGCGGGAGCGGTTCCAGGGGAGGTCGGAGATGACGGTGGACGAGCAGCGTTCCGAGGAGGCGCTGCGGACGCCATCGGAGGCGAATCCCATCCGGGTGCTGATCGTTGACGACCACGCGTTGTTCCGCCGCGGCCTGGAGATGGTCCTCGCGCAGGAGGTCGACATCGAGGTCGTCGGCGAGGCGGCGGACGGGTCGGAAGCTGTCACGATGGCCGCCGAGATGGCACCGGACATCGTCCTGATGGACGTCCGGATGCCTCGACGCGGCGGGATCGACGCCACCAGCGCAATCAAGGAGAAGGTGCCCAGCGCGAAGATCGTCATGTTGACGATAAGCGACGAGGAAGCCGACCTCTTCGACGCCATCAAGGCCGGTGCCATGGGTTATCTGCTCAAGGAGATCTCGATCGACGAGGTCGCCGCGGACATCCGTGCGGTCTACAACGGCCAGAGCCTCATCAGTCCGTCGATGGCGTCCAAGCTGCTCAGCGAGTTCGCCGCAATGATCAAAACCAAGGACGACCGTCCCCAGCTTCCGACCCCGCGGCTGACCGACCGGGAGATGGAGGTCCTCCGGCTGGTCGCCAAGGGGCTGAACAACCGGGATATCGCCAAGCAGCTCTACATCAGCGAGAACACCGTCAAGAACCACATCCGGAACATTCTCGAGAAGCTCCAGCTGCACTCCCGCATGGAGGCGGTGGTGTACGCGGTGCGGGAGAAGCTGCTGGAGATCACCTGATCAGGTTCGGGTCCGGTTCGTCCGCGATGGCCCGTGCGCCGGCGCCGACGGCATCGTCGTCGGGGCATGGCGCCAGCGCGCACCGACGGCGGCGCCGCCACGGGTATGCGTGACCGGCGAGCGCACCGGCACGATCGGGTCTCAGACCGGTGGGTCCGTGGCGAGCCGTGAGCCGATCCAGCAGTCATGCCGGGCGCCGTCCCCGAGGACGACGGCGCCTCGCAACGTGCCGTCAAGGGTGAAGCCGAGCTTCTCCGCGACCCGGCGGGAGGCGTGGTTGCCGACCGCCGCCCGCCACTCGACCCGCTCCAGCCCGAGTGCGCCGAAGCCCCAGCGCAGCAGCGCGGCGGTGGCGGCTGTCGTCACCCCCCGTCCACGTGCCCCGGCGGCGCACCAGTAGGCGACCTCCGCGTCGCCCTCATCTGTCATCTCCTGCAGAGCCACGGAGGCGAGGAGCTCCTCGGTCGTGGCGTCGACCACGGCCAGCGGCGCGCCGGTGGCCGTGGCCCAGGCATCCGGCGCCTGGCGGCAGACGAAGTCCTCGGCGTGGCCCTGGGTATAAGGCACGGGCACCCGCGTCCAGCGTGGGATCTCCGGGTCCTGGCAGGCACGGAAGACCGCCTCGGCGTCGGACAGCTTCCAGGGTCGCAGATGCAACATGCCCGCGGTGATCTCGACCGGTTCCAGTGGCAGCCGGCGTGCGGCGAGGTCCGCCGTCCGACCGCCCGACATCCAGCCGGCGGGCGCTTCCGGGCCGGCGGCGGGGCCGGAGCCCGCCGGGATCCGGGGGGCGGAGCCGGCCGCGGTTTCCGGACCGGGGGCGGAGCTGTGGCCGGGTGCGGCTTTCAGGCCCGGGGCAGATCCGATGTCGGAACGCATACCGCCCACGATGCCAGCGCTGGCGGGTGGCGGGTGGGGATCGCACGTGTGGCACGCCGGGCACGGGAGGGGTCCCACACTCGTTGGACAGTCGCGGGGAGCGGGAGAATCCGCATCGTCCGGGTGCGGCCAGCCGCTCCCGGACCCGCCGTGTCGCCGGTGGTTCGAGCTCGGGCCGTGGGCGACGATCGAAGGGCTAGCATCGTGGTGTCGGTGAGTTCGCCGACATGCCTGCCGGAGGAGTTCCGCCGTGGTTCTAGACAAGATCTTGCGCGCCGGTGAGGGCCGGATTCTGCGCAAGCTCAAGGCGATCGCCGAGCAGGTGAACCTCATCGAGGACGACTTCACCGGGTTGACCGACGCGGAGCTGCGCGGGATGACCGACGAGTTCCGTCAGCGCCTCGCGAACGAGGACGAGTCCCTCGACGAGCTGCTTCCGGAGGCGTTCGCGGTGGTCCGCGAGGCGGCTCGGCGCACGCTCGGCCAGCGCCATTTCGACGTCCAGATCATGGGCGGTGCGGCGCTGCACCTGGGCAACATCGCCGAGATGAAGACCGGTGAGGGCAAGACCCTGGTCTCCACGCTGCCCGCCTACCTCAACGCCCTGACGGGCAACGGCGTCCACATCATCACGGTGAACGACTACCTGGCTCAGCGCGATGCCGAGAACATGGGCCGTGTCCACCGCTTCCTCGGGCTGACGGTCGGTGTCATACACCCGCAGATGCCGCCGGCGGTACGCCGCCAGCAGTACCAGTGCGACATCACCTACGGCACGAACAACGAGTTCGGCTTCGACTACCTGCGCGACAACATGTCGTGGAGCGCCGAGGAGCTGGTCCAGCGCGGGCACCACTTCGCCGTGGTCGACGAGGTCGACTCGATCCTCATCGACGAGGCCCGCACACCGCTGATCATCAGTGGCCCGGCGGACAACCCGACCCGTTGGTACACGGAGTTCGCCCGCATCGCCCCCCTCCTGGAGAAGGAGGTCGACTACGAGGTCGAGGAGGGCAAGCGGACGGTCGCGATCACCGAGTCCGGCGTGGAGAAGGTCGAGGACCAGCTCGGTATCGAGAACCTCTACGAGTCCGTGAACACCCCGCTCGTCGGCTATCTCAACAACTCGCTGAAGGCCAAGGAGCTCTACAAGCGGGACAAGGACTACATCGTCACCGACGGTGAGGTTCTCATCGTCGACGAGTTCACCGGCCGTGTCCTGCACGGCCGGCGCTACAGCGAGGGCATGCACCAGGCGATCGAGGCCAAGGAAAAGGTCGAGATCAAGCAGGAGAACCAGACCCTGGCGACGATCACCCTCCAGAACTACTTCCGCCTCTACGACAAGCTCTCCGGCATGACCGGTACGGCGATGACCGAGGCCGCCGAGTTCAGCCAGATCTACAAGCTCGGCGTCGTCCCGATCCCGACCAACAAGGCGATGGCCCGCGCGGACCAGCCGGACGTCGTCTACAAGACGGAGATCGCGAAGTTCGACGCGGTCGTGGAGGACATCGCCGAGCGCCACGAGAAGGGCCAGCCGGTCCTCGTCGGTACGACCAGCGTCGAGAAGTCGGAGTACCTGTCCAAGCAGCTCACCAAGCGCGGTGTGCGGCACGAGGTCCTCAACGCCAAGCACCACGAGCGGGAAGCAGTGATCATCGCGGAGGCGGGCCGGCGAGGCGCGGTCACCGTCGCCACGAACATGGCCGGTCGAGGCACCGACATCATGCTGGGCGGCAACCCCGAGTTCACCGCCGACGCGGAGCTGCGGCAGCGGGGCCTGTCGCCGGTGGACACTCCGGAGGACTACGAAGCCGCGTGGTCCGCGGCGCTGGAGAAGGCGCGGGCCTCGGTCGCGGCCGAGCACGAGGAGGTCGTCGCGGCCGGCGGTCTGTACGTGCTCGGCACCGAGCGGCACGAGTCCCGTCGGATCGACAACCAGCTCCGCGGCCGGGCCGGCCGACAGGGAGACGCCGGCGAGTCCCGCTTCTACCTCTCCCTCGGGGACGACCTCATGCGGCTGTTCAACGCCGCGGCCGTCGAGGGCATCATGGACCGCCTCAACATCCCGGACGACGTGCCCATCGAGTCGAAGATCGTGACGCGCGCAATCCGTTCGGCGCAGACGCAGGTCGAGGGCCAGAACTTCGAGATCCGCAAGAACGTCCTCAAGTACGACGAGGTCATGAACAAGCAGCGCACCGTGATCTACGAGGAGCGCCGCAAGGTTCTGGAAGGCGCCGACCTTCACGAGCAGGTGCGCCACTTCGTCGACGACACGATCGAGGGCTATGTCCGGGGTGCCACCGTCGAGGGCTATCCCGAGGAGTGGGATCTCGACACGCTGTGGACCGGCCTCGGCCAGCTCTACCCGATCGGCGTTGACGCACCCGCCACCGACGACCGCGAAGGGCTGACCGCGGACCTGCTGCTGGAGGACCTTCAGGCGGACGCGCAGGAGGCCTACGACCGCCGCGAGCTCGACCTCGGCGACAAGCCGGACGGCGAGGCGGTGATGCGCGAGCTCGAGCGCCGAGTGGTTCTCGCGGTGCTCGACCGCAAGTGGCGTGAGCACCTCTACGAGATGGACTACCTGCAGGAGGGCATCGGCCTGCGGGCCATGGGCCAGCGCGACCCGGTGGTCGAGTACCAGCGCGAGGGCTTCGACATGTTCCAGACGATGATGGAGGGGATCAAGGAGGAATCCGTCCGTCTCCTCTTCAACGTCGAGGTCCAGGTGGCCGGCCGGGACACGGACACCGGCGCAGCGGCCGCGGTCGCGGCACCGGCCGCGCCCGAGGCCCCGGTGGTGCCGGCAGTCCCGGCGGTCAGTCAGCCGGTGACCCCGCTGCCGGCGGCGCCCCCGGGCAGCGGCAGAACGGCACCGCCGGCAGCACCGGCCGGAGTGCCGGCCGGCCAGGCGCCACCGCCGGTCTTCGTCAAGGGTCTCGAACCGCGCCGTCCCACCGGTGGGCTTCAGTACACGGCTCCCTCTGTCGACGGGGAGGCCGGGCCTGTCACCACCACGGTTGACAACGGAACGGTGCGGCCGGGCGGAGCGGGCGGCGGGCGTGGCCCGGCGAGCGCCGGAGCCGGTGCCCGTGGCGGAGAGGCCGGCGCGGGGCGGACGGCGCGAAACGCTCCCTGCCCCTGCGGATCGGGCCGGAAGTTCAAGCGTTGCCACGGCGACCCTTCCCGTCGCAACGACGGCGACATCGGAGCCTGACCCGGAGCGGGCCCCGTCCCGGCCAGCCGGGCGGGGCCCGAACCCGGCGGGGCCCGAGCAGGCGTGCGAAACAGGTCAGCCCGACCGTGGGAAACCCGTCAGCCGAGTTGCAGGGTGGTTACCTGCCAGCGGTCGGCAGCGAGTTCCATCCGCAGCGCCATCGCCCGCATCCGGGGCCCGCGGCTGACAACCGCGCTGACCTCCGCGATTCCCGGCAGCGGCTCGCTGACCCGGACGCTGCGCACCTGGCTGGGCTGGCGGTTCGTCAGCACCGACGCGGTCCGCTGAAGGTCATGCTGTAGCGCCGCCGTGGTCCAGGGTGCGAGGTGCGCCATCGGCCGGGCACCGGCGAGCACCTCGACGACCAGTCGCACAACGACCGCAGCCGTCCGCCGCGGATCCGGGGGCTTCCGCGGCTGCGCCGGCGGGCCGGCTTCGGCCGCACCCCCGGCCTCCTGACGGCCTGACCGCGCCGCGGATGATCCGAGGCGGTCCGGCCCGGACAGCAGGCGGCGCGACGTGCCCGCTCCGCGGTGCCGGAGCAGCGGGATCGACGGCTGCTCCGGGGGGCGGGCCAGCACCGCGCCCCGCTCGGCGAGCCGGCGCGTGCCGCTGGTCACCTCGCGAGGCGCGGTCGGTGTCGTGGCGCGTCCCGGACGTCCGGGCAGGGAACGCCCGGGCGGGTGAGGGCGGACGGCAGGGTCGGCCCTGCCGTCCGGGGCGAGCTCATCGTCGTAGGGCGGATCGGTCGGCCGCACGGGCAGCAGCCCGGGAGCGGCGGCCACGTGCGGGGATCGGCGACGGGGCAGGGTCAGGGCGGTCGTCGCGGTCACGGCGGGCCTTTCACGGGTGGTCGGCGCGGTCGGAGGTGCTGTGTTCCGAGTGCGTTCGGGAGGTGGCGCGGTCGAGGGTGAGGTCCGGCGGGCGGGCAGACCCGGTGGCGGAGGCGACGCGGCGCCTGGTTCCCATCACCGGCGAGCTCAGCGGGCCGGCGGCGGGACGAGGCGCTGACCGGGCAGGATGACGTCCGGATCAGGCCCGATCACGTCCGCGTTCGCGGACCACCACCGTGGCCACTCGGCGGCGATCTGGTCGGATGTCGCGCTCGGGCCCAGATGGCGGGCCGCGATGGACCAGAGGCTGTCTCCACGTAGCACGACCACCTCCTCGGACGGCCCTCCCGGGCTGGACCGCGGGGCCGGGGCGGGCGCGCCGGGCACCGTCCCCGGAGTGCCCGTCCCCAGTGGGGCCGCCGGCACCATCGGATCGCCGGCGCCTGCCTGGCCGGTGGCGCCTGCCCGGCCCGGGCCGTCGGCGCGCCCACCCGTTTCGGGCTGACTGCCCGTACCAGCCTGGCCGGCTGCGCCGGCCTGGCCCGTGGCAGCAGGCCCGGTGCCGGTGCCGGCGCCTGGGGATGGTGACGGGGTCTGGTCGGGGTGGCCGAGGAACGGCCAGCCCTGTTCCGACGCGCGCACGGGCGCGGGCCGGCCGCCGGGGTCAGGGGCGGCCGTGGCGGAGGGTGGGTGTGCCGCACCCGAGGGTGTGTCGGCCGCGCTGACCGGGGTCAGGGGCACGATCAGAACGTCGTCCGGGAGGACGTCGCCGAGCACGGCGCTCAGTTCCTCCGCGCTGGTTGGTGCCGGCCGGCCCGTGCCGCCGCCCGCAGGCGGCGAGACCGTGCTCGGCGGCGAGGCGGTCGGCGTGCCCGGGCGTCCACTGGTGTCGCCATGGCCGAGGAAGGGCCAACCCTGCTCGGACGCCCGCGGCGAGCCCGCGCCGGTGACTGGCGGATCGGTCCAGGATGCGCCGGGTGCGGCCGACATCGGGGCCGCGCCGGCGGCGGTCGCCTGGGTCGTGCCCGTGCCCGTGGCCGCGGCCGCCGGGCTTGCGGTGAGGAGCGGGCTGACACTGGCGGCGACGAGCGTGACGCCGAGACCGACCTCGACGATGCGCCGGACAGCCCTGGGAAGCACGCGGTTGGCCAGCGCCGCGAAGAGCCGGCCGGCCGCGCCCGGCAGCGCGGCGAGCGACCCGAGGATCACTCCGGCGCACAGCCACAGCAGGCAGACCCAGGCGATCAGCCCGAGGCAGTTGGCGAGGGCCAGCTCGGGTGCGTCACGGAACCACGGCCCGATCGCGCCGAGCTCCGCGGGGAAGTCGGCCAGTCTCGGCCCGAACAGGACCAGTACGGCGGCGATGCCGAGTGCGGCGAGGCCGCCGCCCACCCGCGCGGCGGTGTCCCGTGTTGCCCCTGAGATCATGCTCCGTACCCGTCCGTCCGCTCTGGGTTCGGTGGGTGCCTGCCCCGGACGACCTTCGCTGCTTTGGTCGTGAGTAGGCCGAGGTGTCTTCGTTGGCTGGCTTGGCGGCCGTGTTGGCTCGGGGTCAGGGAGCTCATGCACGGACGATGCCGTTTGGTTACGTTTGCTTGTGTAACCCGTCAGAAGGTGGATGTCAATCCGCTCTGCTTCGCTTGTCCAGCCTCGTGCCGGCTGACCTGGAAAGATGGAGGAACGCGCCGAAATGCGGTGGGAGGATCTCTTCTCGGATCTTGAGCTGCAGTGGGAGGCGGCCGAGGCGGCCGAGCTTGAGGCGGAGATTGCCGACCGCAGCCGGCGGGAGGCCGCCTACCTCCGGATGCTCGACCGGATGCGGCCCGCGGTGGGCGCGGAAGTCCGCTGCCTGCTACGTGGAGGGCAGGGCCCGGGCCCGCTCGCCATCACCGGCAGGCTCTCGGCGCTCGGGGTGGACTGGCTGCTGGTCAGTGAGACCGGCTCGACCGAGGTACTGGTACCTCGCGCCTCGTTGCTCGCGGTTCGCGGGTTGACGACCATCTCGGCGCAGCCCGGCCACGAGGGGCGTCTGGCCGCTCGCCTCGACCTGCGGCACGTCGTGCGTGGGCTGGTCCGTGACCGGAGCGTCTGTGCGGTCGCGCTGCTCGGTGGCGCGGTGCTCACCGGGACGCTGCTGCGTGTCGGCGCGGACTTCCTTGAGCTCGCCGAGCACCCGCTGGGGGAGTTCGCGCGCCGCAATGACGTTCGCTCCGGCTGGACGGTGCCCTTCGACGGGCTCGCCTACATCCGGAGAAGCTGAGACCGGGCGAGGCAGGCTCGGGTCAGTCGTCGGGCATGGCCTCGTTGCGGCTCATCGGGTTCGCCGCGACGAAGGCCCGGGTCTGCTCGTAGGCGCGCTGGATGTAGGCCTCGAGCTCGGTCCGCTCGACCCGCCACTGCCCGCGCCCGCCGATCTTGATCGCCGGGAGCTCACCAGAGCGGACGAGCGCGTATGTCTGGCTGGCAGAGATGTTGAGGATCTCCGCGACATCGCTGAGCTGAAGGAAGCGGTCGTTCATCAACGCCCCCTCTCCGGTGATGGTCGGCGCGTCTTCCCTGTGTATCAGAGTTTCCGCGTGACATCGCGTTCGAATGCCTCGGCTTGTGGATAACTGCACGCGATACCGCTTGATGAGCTGCCTCCTGGCAGCTGCTGTCGACCCGAAGAAGCAACGACGGGCGGGTCCGAACCGGTGGCGCCGGGCTTCCCGCCACCCGCTGCGCGGGTCGTCGTCCCAGGTCAGGGGCTTCCTCGGCCACCGCCTGTCCAGCAGGCTTATGCCCCGGACGGCTACGACGCATCGTGAGGGCACCGCCAGGCGTCTTATGTACGGGAAGCAGACCAGGCGGCCATAGTGACCGGTTAGGCCGTTATGGCCGACAGGACCGGTTGGCGGTTGTCGACCACGTACGCTCTGCGACCGTAGGGTTCGAGAGTGCCGAGGCGTCGGCGAGTTGAGGAGGGCCTGGTGACCGAGCTGACCATCGCACCGGCGCGGCCGGAGCCGACCCCACCGGTGCCGCCGTCGCCGCCGGCGCGCCGGCTCGGCCGCCGCCGGTGGCGCGACTCCCGGCTGCTCGTCGGCGTCCTGCTGGTGCTCGTGTCCGTTGTCGCCGGCGCCCGCCTGTTCACAGCGGCGGACCAGACCCGCCAGTGGGTGGTCGCCGCGGCAGACCTCCCGGCGGGGCACCTGATCGTCGAGAGGGACCTGCGCACGGTCAGCGCCCACCTCGACGGCGCCACCTCTGGCCGTTACTACCCCGGTGACCGCCGGGGTGACCTGGTCGGTGCCACCCTGGCCCGTCCGGTCACCGCGGGCGAGCTGGTCAGCGGTGCCGACTTCGCCGGCTCGGGAGCACCGGCGACGAGGCTGGTGCCGGTGATCGTCAAGTCCGGCCGGGTGCCCGCGCTCGCTCCGGGTGATCATGTGGACGTCTTCGTCTACCAGCCGGACGGCGCGCCACCCGCCGACGATGGCGGCGGCACGGGTGCGGAGGGCGCCGCGGGCACCGACGGTCCCGCGGCGGGAGAGCCGGTCACCGGTGGCGCCGGCGTGGAGATCCAGGTGCTGCACGACGTCGAGTTCGTCGCCGAGGACAGGCTGAGCGGTGGCGACCGGTCACTGTCGCTGCGGGTGCCGGTGGACGACGCCATCCGGGCTGTCGCCGCGTCCCAGAGCGAGCGGGTCGACGTCGTGAAGCTGGAGCGGGACGCCCGCGGCGAGGTCGGGTCGTCCGGCCCGTCCGCGGCGCCGGGGTACGGTCGGTGAGCCTGCCGATTCTGACCGCGGTCACGGACTCGGTCATCGAGGCCGGGCTGGTCTCGGCCTTCGACCGGCGTGATCTCGGTGTCACCGTCGTCCGCCGCTGTGTGGACCTGCCGGACCTGCTGGCCGCCGCGACGACCGGGGCGGCGCGGGCGGCGCTGCTCTCCGCAGACCTACGGCGGCTGGACCGGGACGCCCTGACTCGGCTGGCCGCTTCCGGTGTGGCCGTCGTCGGCCTGATCGCGCCAGGTGACGAAGACGCCGACCGTCGGCTGCGTCAGCTCGGGGTGGCCGCGGTGATCCCCGCGGACGCCACCGCCGAAGTCGTCGCCTCCGCCGTCGTCGAGGCGACCCGTGCCCTGGCGGACATGGCCGCCCCGCCCGCACTTCCCCCAGCCTTCAGCGAGCCGCTCACCGGGTTCCGGGGTGCTGCTGCCCTCGCTCCGGCAGGGGCCGAGGCGAACGGCGCGGACGAGCCCGCCGAGCTCGTGGAGGGGCGGCTCATCGCCGTGTGGGGGCCGGTCGGCTCGCCCGGGCGCACCACAATCGCCCTCGGCCTCGCCGCCGAACTCGCCGGACTGGGCCAGTCGACCCTCCTCATCGACGCGGACTCCTACGGCGGCTCCATCGGCCAGCATGTCGGCCTGCTGGAGGAGGCACCGGGCCTCGCCGCCGCGGCCCGCTCGGCCAACCAGGGCCTGCTGGACGTTCCCCGGCTCGCGCTGCTGTGTCGCGATCTCGGTGGCGGGCTGCGAGTGCTGCCCGGGATCTCCCGGCCCTCGCGCTGGCCGGAGCTGCGTCCCGCATCGGTGGAGACAGTCCTCGCGCTGTCGCGCCGGCTGGCCTCCTTCGTGGTCGTCGACTGCGGCTTCTGCCTGGAGACGGACGAGGAGCTGTCGTTCGACACGGCCGCGCCGCGACGCAACGGCGCGACGCTGGCCGTCCTGGGTGCTGCCGACTCCGTGCTCGCGGTGGCGTCCGCGGAGCCGGTCGGCCTGGTGCGGTTCGTCCGGGGTCTGGCGGAGCTGCGTGAGGCGGTGCCCCTCGCCGACCCGTTGATCGTGGTCAACCGGCTGCGCGGGTCGGTGGTCGGAGGGGATCCCCGGCGGGAGGTATCGCGGGCGATGGCCCGTCACACCGGTCGTGAACCGGTCGCGCTGGTCCCGCACGACCTCACCGGCCTGGACGCCGCCGCTGCCTCAGGCCAGCTGCTGCGTGATATCGCCCCGACCTCACCGGCCCGGCTGGCGATACGTGATCTGGCTGACCGTTTCGTCGGGGTCTCCGGCGGGGCGCGTCGTCGGCGCTCGTCCCTGCGTCGCGCCTCCCGCTGACGTCTGACGGGTCCGCCGCGAGACCGCGAACGGCACGCCGGAAGGTTGCTACGGGCCCGTCGTGACGTTGTGACGGGCCGGTGGTGGACGTGCCGACGGGCCGGTGGCGCGCCTGCCAGCGGCCGTGTCGGACCGCTTGAGGCCGAGTCGCTCCGGGCTGCGCATACCTGACAATGTGAATCAATTGGCGTGACATTCGGCTCAGTACGGTCTATTTCGCGTGACCGGCTGACGGTCGGCCTTCCGCATTGCCCTGTCCAGTGGGGCGGTGGCTGGTGGCGACCATGGTTACAGGGAGCGATTCGAGGGCATCGAATCGTCAAGCGGTTACCCGCGAGCAGTGGCGACACCCTGGCTTTGGGTGATAAGGAGGTCCAGGATCGCGTCCCGTGGTGAGTGGTCTGCTGCGGTTCGTGCAAATCATGGTCGGTTAAGTGGTCGACTCGCCGCCATCCGCATCATTCGTCTGTCGGGTACTGAATCGTTGCTTTCGGGGACGTTACGTTAGTGTGTGCGTGGTCCGTCATCACGCAGGTCAGCGGGGTGGCAGAACACGTTGATCGCTCGTTCGAGACGGCTGGGGGTGTGTCGGGTGAGCCGGGAGTACGCGAAGGCCGTGGGTGCCCGCCTGCGGGCAATCCGGATCCAGCAGGGGTTGTCGCTGCAGGGCGTTGAACAGAAGTCGCGTGGTCGGTGGAAGACCGCCGCGGTCGGTTCCTATGAACGTGGCGACCGAATGATCAGCGTCCATCAGCTGTCCGAGCTCGCCGGATTCTACGGCGTTCCCGTCTCGGCGCTGCTGCCAAACGAGGATCAGCTGCCACCGCGGGAACGCAGACCACGAACGGTTCTTAACCTCGAGAAGCTTGCCGAGGCTCCGCCGGACTCGTCCGCACTGGTGCGGAGATGGGTCGCGCAGATTCAGCGGCAGCGGGACGACTACGCGGGGCACGTGCTGTCGATCCGTGACGGCGACGTCCGCGCGCTGGCGTTGCTGCATGACACGACGCCGCAGGAGTTCGCCGAGCGACTCCGTACCTGGGGAGTGCTGGAGACCAGCTTCCCCGAGGAGCACGAGCCGCCGGAGTAAGACGACGCCGTACGCGTGGCCGCCGTGGAACCTGTCGCCGGATGCGCCGCCATCCGGAAGCGCCGCGGCGGAACGGGGCGGCCGACCCGGCACAACCGCCGGGTCGGCCGGGTTGTGACAGCAGAGGCGCGGACGGCCCGTGAGGGAGCGGCGACATCGGTGTCAGCGCACGCCCGGACCCGTGTGTGTGGCCGAAACACACCGCGCCGGGAGGTGACGCAATGCCGAGGAAGCGGGCTTCGCGTAGGGGACTCGTGCTCGGTGCGGGCGGTGTGCTCGGCTCCGCCTGGATGATCGGAGCGCTGCGGGCGATCGAGGCGGAACAGGGCGTGGACGTCCGTGACCACGATGTGGTGGTGGGGACGTCCGCTGGTTCCGTGATCGCGGCGCTGCTCGGTCTCGGGATCGGCGCGGACGTGATGGTGAACTCCGAGCGGGGGGTCTTCGAACCGGGCTATCCCGTGTTGGACTACCGGGACCTGGGGGCTTCGCTGCCGCCGAGGCCGCGGATGCGGATGGGATCACCGCGCCTGCTCACCGCGAGCGCCCTGCATCCGCGCCAGACGACACCGATGGTCGCGCTCGCCGCGCTGCTGCCGCAGGGCCGTGGGCAGATCGCCGCCATCGGCGACCTGGTGATCGCCGCTACCGAGCGGCTGGAACATCCGTTGGACCCGCTGGCGGCCAAGCGCTCGGCGGCAGTCCCGCCAGGCGCCCGGCGCGGACGCCAGCAGGAACCACTCGGGCCGAACGGCTGGCCTCTCCACCCGCAGCTGCACATCGTCGCCATGGACTTCGACACCGGCGGCCGGGTGCTGTTCGGGTCCGAGGGCGCCCCGCCGGCGCCGCTGTCCCACGCGGTGATGGCCTCGTGCGCGATTCCCGGCTGGTACGCACCGATCAGAATCAGCGGTCGGCGGTTCGTCGATGGTGGGACGCGATCGCCCGCGTCGCTGGACCTCCTCGCCGCCTCGAATCTGGACGAGGTGATGGTCCTGGCGCCGGCCTGCTCCTTTGAGAGTGACCGTCCACGCAGCGCCGTCGCCCTCGTCGAGCGGCAGATGCGCCGGGCCGCGACCCGGCGGCTGGCCCGCGAGATCGAGCTCGTCCAGGCCGCCGGAATCAGGGTCACGGTCCTGTGCCCGGGGCCGGAGGACCTCCAGGTCATCGGCGGCAACATGATGGACCTGACCAGGCGGGCCGAGGTGTTCGAGACATCGCTGCGCACCTCGACGGAGGCGCTGCGGGCGCTGCCGGCTCCGACCGCGAGCCCGGTCGCGCGCCCCGCACGGAGCACCACCGGCCCGCGGAGCACCACCGGTTCGCGGAACGCCACGGGAACCGCCACGGGAACACGGGGGGCAACCGGGCCCACGCGGGCGGCCACTGCGTCCACCGCGGGGACGACGACTGGGTCGACGCGGGCCGGCACCGGCCCGACCAGGCGGGCCACGGCTCCGGCGCAGGATGTTGTGCAGGGCGACACGGTGCCCACGCGCGGCCGCGCACCGGCGGCGCGCGGCGCGACCGGCCCGCGGGCGGCAGGAGGAACAACCCCGCGCACCGCCCGGGGAACGTCCCGCGGAGCGGCCGGTGACGGATCTCCGGAGGAGAACGCGGACCTGGGGCTGGTCGGCTGAGCGCGGGTTGCGACACTGTGCCGCATGCGTGTCTACCTTCCCTCGACGCTGACCGCGGCCCGGGCCGTCCTGCGGGACCGGGCCGTGCCGGCCGGCACGGCCTTCGCGGTCACCCCGGCGTTGCGGGAGTGGTACAGCCAGTCGGACACCGAGGAGATGGAGTTCGTGGCGCTGCAGGGCGCTGCCCGGGCCTGCCTGCGGCTGCTCGACGCCGATCCGCAGGCCCCGCCCCGGCGGTTCGTCTTCGCGGCGGACGTGGACGAGCGGATTGTTCGCGTTCGCGATGACCTGGAGCGGGGCGCGGTCGAGATCCTCGAGCCCGTCCCGCTGGGTCTGGTGCGCGCGGTCCACACGGACGACCCGGCTGACACCGAGGCGCAGGACGCGGTGCGCGCCGCGGTCGAGGCCGTGCTCGAGTCCGATCTCGGCAGTGAGGACGCCGCCTTCGTCGTGGACGGCGCGGAGGGCTTCGAGCTCCTCTGGTTCGCCACCCAGGAGCTTCCCGACCTCCTCTGATCCAGGGCGCGGTCGGCGTGGCCTGCGGTGATCCGCGGGCGGTTCACCGGGCGCCGGGCTGGGCGAACCCGCCTGCCCGGGACATGGCGCCAACCAATCGGAGCAACAACTGGTTGTCGCTGATTGCTGACCAGTTGCTTTCGAGGGACCCCGGAGCCGACGAGCGTAGTTCTGCTGCGTCCGTTGTGCGGGATCCGGCCTTGGGCGCCGTGGCGGTCATGTCGTCCCCGTGTTGCTTTTGGTGCCCCGCGGCGGGCGTCAGTCAACGCACCGAATAGTGTTGTTGCTGAACTGGTTGCCCCCCCATGGCTGTTCTTGTGTGGGCATGCGTACAGCTCCGGTCACGGTCGGTCTGCGGCGTGTTCCACGGTTTTGCGGGGTCGGCGTCGGTGTTCCGTCGTGTGTTCCTTGGCCTCGGTCTATCTGTGGCGTGACGTAGGAGGCTGGTGAACGGTGCTCTATCTCGCCGGGCAGATTCTGGTCTTCGTCCTGGTGGCGATGTTGATCGGCGCGGGCCTGGCGTGGCTGTTCCTCGCCGCGCCCCTGCGGCGGCAGGCGCGCGGTGCCGAGCCTGCCGCAGCGGAGACCCTCGACCGTGGTGATGCCGGTGAGGAGATCCTGGCTGGCCAGGGGCGGGGTGTGTCCTCCGGTGGGTCCTTCGTTGTGTCCGAGGCGGACGGCCGCGGAGCTGTGACCCGAGACAACATCGTCCGGTCCGCCAATACGAGAACGACCGGGTCGATCGTGTCCGTGGGCGTCGACGCGCGCGGGGCGGCAGATGTGCTGGCCGGTGACGACGCGTGGCGCCCGGCGGCGTCGAGGGTCTCGCCGGCTGACCTCGCCGAGCTGCTGGCCCGTCTGCGGGATCAGGAACAGCGATGGGCTGTGGAGAAGGCCGAGCTGGCGAGGCGACTCGCCACGGCGGAGCAGCAGGCCGCCGAGTCGGCGCACCGGGTGGCGAGCGCGGAGCAGCAGGTCGTGGTCGCCCAGGCGCGTATCGACGAGATCGAATCGGCCCTGCACGCGGCGCCGGCCGGGACCCCGGCAGCAGGCATCCCGGCCGTCGTCGAGCAGTCGGCGGGCCCGGCTGGCGTCCCCGTGGCTGTCTCTGCAGCGCCGCCGGTCGTGACCGGCACGGGCGAGGACGCGGAGACCGTCGTGGATCTGGCCCGCGAGACGGCGCGGCTGCGCGTGCATCTGGAGGAGGCGGAGACCCGTGCCGCCAAGTTCTCCTCGCGGCTCGCCATGGTCCGCACCGAGGCTGAGGGCGCCCAGCGGCAGGTTGCGACCATGAGCACCCGGCTGGACCGCCATCAGGCGGAATGGGCAGCCGAGCGGATCAGGCTGCTGGCCCGCATCGCCGAGGCCGAGGAAGCCCGCGCGGAGGCACCCGCGGACGATCCCGAGGTCGGTGGCCAGCAGGCGGAGCTGCCCCTGAGCGACGACATCGACGACCTCGTTGAGGAGGAGGCCGTTCTGTTCCCACCGGCTGATGAGATCGTTCGACCGACAGACGAGCACCCTCCAGCAGACGAGCCTGTCCTGCCGGCAGACGAGCGTATGTCGGGTGCGGGTGACCTCGCTGCTTCCGGCGCCAGCGAGGCACCTGAGTCTGGTGAGGCGGTTGAGTCTGGCGAGGCGCGGGAGCCCGGCGAGGAGACGGATGCCGTAGGGCGATCGGAGCGCGGTGGGGTCACGGTGCCCTTCCAGGAGGCGCGCGCCAGCGGTGGCGCCTTCGACGCCGGCCCGTTGCTGTACGCCGTTCACCGCAATGATGATCTTGAATTGGTCGGTGCCGCGTTGGTCGGCGCGGCGGCGTCGGTGGCCATGGCCGAACAGCACCACGTGAGCACCGCACCCGCTGTTGCGGTCGGTGCGGGTGCTGGCAGCCTCGGGCACGCCGCTCAGGGCCTGCCGATGTCGTGGGGCGGCCCGGCCGAACCCCTGCCCTCCTCCGACAACCTGAAGGAGATCGTCGGCGTCGGGCCCGTGGTCGAGGCGCGGCTACGCGTGCTGGGGATCACCAGGTTCCGCCAGCTGGCCGCCATGGGCGACACGGATGTCGACCGGCTCGCGAAGAAGCTCGACGGCTTCGGCGGCCGGATCATCTCCGACGACTGGGTGGGCCAGGCCCGTGACCTGCAGGCCCGCCACCACAGCGGCCTCGCCTGATCCACGGGCCTGATCCCCATGGCCCGGGCGCGGATGCTCCGCGGGGAGGCGTGAACCTGGCCGGCCAACCGGCGAGGCCTGACGGTTCCAGACCTCGCCGCCTCGCCGGCCTCGCCCGCCCGGCGCAGGCAGGCCGCCACCCGTCGGGCTCGGGCCGTGCGGCGGGGCCGGGTGCCGGTCAGGGCCTAGAGGCCCGAGATGAGACCCTCGATCTCAGCCTCGACGATGCGCCGGTCGGTCACGTCGACGTACAGCCACACGTGGCCGTGGTACCCCTCCGGGCCCGCGAGCGGAATGTGACTGCGCTCGAACACCCGGCCGTCGGCGAACATCACCGTCTCACGCCGCAGCGTCCGGCGGCGGCGCAGGAGGGTGTCGAGTCGGTGAGCGAAGCCGGCTGGATCCTCCACCAGCCCGGGCATCGGCCGAATGTGCGCCCGGCAGTCCGTGCCGATGAGGTCGACCGGTGCCTCGGACAGGTCGAACAGGTCGCAGTACGCCTGGTTCACCGCCACGACGCGGGCGTCCACGTCGGCGACGAGCACCGCCGAGGGCAGCTCGGCGAGCAGCGTGGTCAACCAGCGCTCCCGCTCGTGGCACGCATCGGCGAGTCGCCGGATCTCGGTGAACGCGCATCCGCATCCACTGTCGTCGGCACCATGCCCATGCCCATGCCGCGCGTCCGCCGACCCGCGACCCGGCTGGGATGTGAACGGATCCGTCGACCGCGCGCCTGATGCCGAGTTCCGTCCGGTCGACGAGTTCCGCGGCATGAAGGGATGCGGGCCGCTGACGGTGCTGTGCGCTGAGACGGCGGCACGCCACTCCGCCCCGGGAGGAAGTGCGCCGCCGCGGTGAGCGCCCGCGCCGGGCCGGGGGACCGGAGGAAGGTGGCCGTCCTCGCCGGGGCCCGTATGCCGGCCGGCGTCCCGACCGTCCGCCGCGCCGGGTCCGTGTGGTGTTCGTCCGGGAAGCCACGCGCGAGCCTGGCCCCGGGGTGGCCCGGCGAACGGGGCGTCCCGGAACGGCATGTCCCGGAACGGCATGTCGCGGAACGGCATGTCGGTGAAGGGGGTGTCGGCGAACGGCCGCCCCGGGGCATCCGGCCGGCGCGGATCACCAGGATCCACGGCCGGCGGGTCGACCTCGGCGGACGAGGGCCGGCGCGGGGACGGTACCGTCCAGCTCTGGCCCGGATGATCCACATCGTCGCTCGGGGGGAACCACAGGTCATCGGTGACCATGTCGAACCGGTCGAGTTCCTCGCGCAGCAGCTCGATGGTGTTCGGGCAGGTGGTGTCGCGCCCGTCGCCGTCAGCGGGAGCGGTGCCGCCGCTCTCGGATTCCGCGTGGACCATGCCGCCAGCGGTGTCGTCCACCTCGCCGGTGGCATTGCCAGCGGGGGAGCCCGCAGCAGCATCCGCATCCGAACCGCCGGCATCCGAACCAGCGACGGCATCCGAAGCAGCGACGTGAGCGCCGGTCGCGTCGGTACCGGCGGCGGCGAGTCCGGCGTCCTGGTGGATGACGTGGGCCGCCCCGGGTGCGCTGGTGCCGTCGAACGCTCCCACGCCCGCCCGGCCGGCCGGGCCGGGGTCAGAGAGGGCGCTGAGGGTGCCGGCGAACCGCCGGTGCCCGTTCTCGCCGACGACCGCCGCCGCCCGAAGAATCGCTGGCCGGGCGCTGCCGTCAGGCCGGAGCAGGCGAATCTGGATCGTCAGCTCGTCACCCTCGGTCACGAGCTGGCGCCAACGCCTGGTAACGGCGCGGACGTCCTCGGGATGCACCGCCCGTTCCCAGCCGCGCCCCACGGCCTTGTCGCGGGGCACTCCGGTCAGCACGGTCCAGTGCCGGTTCACAAAGACGTGCCGGCCTGAGACGTCTGCGGTGAATATCCCGACCGGGCAGTTCTCGACAACTCGTCGGAAAACATCCCATGCGGTCGCGAACACGTCGGACGGCTCGGGGTCGTGGTGGGCCTTCATCGTTGTCCCCGGGTGAGAGTCGGTCGGCGTGCGCAGAACGCGGCCGCTTTCCACTGCGGTGGTGGAACAGCCGTGCCCGGTGGGCGTTCGGCGGGGCGGGACAATGACTGACCGGGCACGTGAATGACCCCCGAGGCAGGCGTCGGCGGCGGTCGGCGACGTGGGAGGCGGTGTGGGGGAAGACCGCCGGTCGGCGCGGACCGCGCGTTGTCGGTTTCTCTGTCGTGGCGCGACGTTCGGGTTTCTGACCGCCGGCAGATTACCGCTCTCGCGGCCCGATCCCGCTGCACCCGACCGGCGTTTCGATAGGGATCTCGCGGCCCGTCATCAGGCACTGGGAAGGCACTGCCCGAACGGATGGATGGCTCCGCGTAATCAGCGCAAAGGGCGACACTTCTCCCGTCGACGCGCTCGAAGATCTGTCACGCAGAGTGACATCGCTTCCGGGATCTGGTCGAGCTGCCGGCGGTGCGTGGCTGCCCGTGGTCCGACCCGGCGCCGAGAGGTCGCCGAGGTTGTGCGAACGTTGTTGCTTGCGTACCCCCTCGAAAGGGTTGATGGCGAGTGACCCGCTTTCTACGCTTCGTAGCGGTTGTCCGAAGCGTGCGGAGCGGGCCGCGCAGATATGGGCGAGGAGCGGCGATTTTCGGTGGCGGTGGCACGCGGGAACTGGATGGACGCGACCTCTCGGGTGGAAGGAGAGGTCCGTGAGCTGATCCGTCGTCGATCCCTGGACCCGGTGCGGGAACCCGTGCACATTCGTCAGCTCGTGGACGACGTCGTCGCCGACTACGAGGAACGTGCTCTCACCAGTGATCTCCCGCCGGTGGTCGACCGGGATGCGACCGCTCGCACGGTCTATGACGCGGTGGCTGGTTTCGGCCCGCTGCAGCGGCATCTCGACGATCCCTCGGTAGAGGAGATCTGGATCAACGAACCCGGCCGGGTGTTTGTCGCCCGGCACGGCCGCAGCGAGCTGACAACCACGATTCTCACCCATGACCAGGTGCAGGACCTGGTCGAACGCATGCTGAAGTCGTCCGGGCGCCGGGTCGACCTCTCCACCCCGTTTGTTGACGCGATGTTGCCTGACGGTTCCCGGCTGCACGTCGTCATCCCCGACGTCACCCGCGTGCACTGGTCGGTGAACATCCGCAAGTTCGTCCTGTCCGCCGGCAGCATGGACGAGCTCGTCTCACTCGGAACGATCACCCCGCACGCGGCGCATTTCCTGGAGGCCGCGGTCATCTCCGGCCTCAACGTCATCGTCGCCGGCGGTACCCAGGCGGGGAAGACGACGATGCTCAACTGCCTGGGCTCGGCGATCCCCGCCCGCGAGCGGGTGATCAGCGTCGAGGAGGTTTTCGAGCTGCGCCTGCGTGCACCCGACTGGGTGGCCATGCAGACCCGTCAGGCGAACCTGGAGGGCTCCGGGGAGATCCGCCTGCGTCGTCTCATCAAGGAGGCGCTGCGGATGCGCCCGGACCGGATCCTCGTCGGCGAGGTGCGCCAGGAGGAGGCTCTCGACCTCCTGATCGCCCTCAACTCCGGGCTGCCCGGCATGTGCAGCCTGCACGCCAACTCGGCCCGCGAGGCGGTCACCAAGCTGTGTACCCTGCCGCTGCTCGCCGGGGAGAACGTCACGCACTCCTTCGTCGTGCCGACGGTCGCCGCCAGTGTGGACATCGTCGTCCACCTCGCCAAGGAGGCCGACGGCCGGCGGCGGGTCACCGAGATCGTCGCGCTCTCGGGGCGGGCCGAGGGTGACATCGTCGAGGTCGCCCAGATCTTCCAGAGCCGCGGCGCCATGCTGCTGCGCGCCGACGGCTACCCGCCCCACCCCGATCGGTTCCTGCGCGCCGGCTACGACCTGCCCGCCCTGCTCAGCGCACCGTCCCACGAGCGGGCCTACCCGCAGATCGCGGTGGAGCGCTGATGGGGATCCTGCTCGGTCTCATCCTCGGCCTCGGCCTGTTCCTGATCGTGATGAGCGGACGTCCACGCGCACGCGGCGCGGCGGCTCGCGCCGAGGCCGGCTGGGCCCGCGACCTGCGCGAGACGCTGGCCCAGGCGGGCATCCGCGGCGTCAGTCCGCAGCAGTTCGTGCTGATCAGCGTCGCGCTGGGGCTGGTGGTCGGCCTGGTCATCCTGGCCTTCTCCGGCACGTTCTCCCTTGCCGGGGCCTTCGCGGTGTTCGCCTCGTTCATGCCCCGCCAGCTCGTGCTGCGCCGCCGCCGCTCCCGCATGCACGACCTGCGCGAGGTCTGGCCGGACGTCGTCGACAACCTCGCCAGCGCGGTACGCGCCGGCCTGTCGCTGCCGGAGGCGCTCGCCGCGGTCGGTGTGCGCGGCCCGGTGCCGCTGCGCCCCGCGTTCACCCGCTTCGGTGAGGACTACCGCGCCACCGGATCGTTCACCACCTGCCTCGACCGCCTCGCCGACGAGCTGGCCGATCCCGTCGCTGATCGGATCATCGAATCGCTGCGGATGGCCCGCGAGGTCGGCGGCACCGACCTCGGCCGGCTGCTGCGCACCCTGTCGACCTTCCTGCGGGAGGAGGCCCGCACCCGCGCCGAGCTGGAGACCCGCCAGACCTGGACGGTGAACGCCGCCCGGCTCGCCATGGCCGCGCCGTGGATCGTCCTGCTGCTGCTCGCCAGCCGCGGCGAGAACATCCGGGCCTACGACAGCCCGACCGGGGTCGCCGTCCTCGCCGGCGGGGCCGGCGTGTCCGTCCTGGCCTACCTGCTGATGAAACGGATCGGGCGGCTGCCCGAGGAGGAACGGGTGCTCAGGCGATGACACGCACTCCGCCCAGCGAAGGAGCCCGGCCGTGAGTGCGGCGGCGACCGGCGCGCTGCTCGGCCTCATCCTGGGAACCGGCCTGGTCATCGTGATCTACCGGTCGCCCCCCGCGCGCCGGGTGCGGCTCGCCGACCGGATCGACCCCTACCTGCGCGACACACCGTCTCCGTCGCGGCTGCTCACGGAGACCCCGCGCCGACGGGACGGCGACGCCTCGAGCGGTGCCGGACCGGGCGCCAAATCCGCGGCAGGGGCAGGGACTGGGCGCGGCGAGAACGCGGAGCGTTCCCACCGCGCCCACGCCCGGGGGACCGCGGCGGCATCCCGCCTGGGCCTCGGGACGGTCGAGGCGCTCGCCCGCCCGTTCCTCCACGACGCCGCGGCGCGCCTCGACCGCTTCCTCGGCGGGCGGGCGGCGCTCACCCGCCGGCTCGTGCAGGCCGGCAGCCGCACCTCGATCGAGGAGTTCCGGGCGCAGCAGGTGATCTGCGCGGTGACCGGCGCGCTGCTCGGAGCCCTCGTCCTGGCCGCGCGCACCCTGCTCGGAATCGGCCCGCCGGCGCTCGTCGGTGTCGCGCTCGTCGTCGCCGGCACTGCCGGCGGCACCCTGACCAGGGACTGGTGGCTCAGCCGCGCGATCCGCGAGCGCGAGGACCGGATGCTCATGGAGTTCCCCACCGTCGCCGAACTGCTCGCCCTCGCCGTGACCGCCGGTGAGTCGGCGATCGGTGCGTTGGAACGGGTCAGCCGCCTCACCCGCGGCGAGCTCGGCACGGAACTGCGCCTCGCGCTCGCCGACGCCCACGCCGGCGCCACCCTCGTCCAGGCACTCGAAGGCATCGCCACCCGCACCCCGCTGCCGCCACTCACCCGCTTCGTCGACGGCATGGCCGTCGCCATCGAACGCGGCACCCCGCTGGCGGACGTCCTACGTGCCCAGGCCGTGGACGTCCGTGAGGCCGGCAAACGCCAGCTGCTCGAAGCCGGCGGGCGCAAGGAGATCGCGATGATGATCCCGGTCGTCTTCCTCATTCTCCCGACAACGGTGATCTTCGCCTTCTACCCGGCGCTCGTCAGCTTCACGGTGATCGCCCAATGACATCCACAGAGCCTCGGTGACGTCCACCGGGGCCCAGCGAGGTCCGCGGGGACAGCCAGGCCGCTCGTGCGGCACCCGCGCGGAAGACGGTGCGCACGCGGTAAGGCGCCGCGGTACCGGATCGACATCGGGAGGGGACATGAGAAGGTTCAGCGGAAGGCCAGGCCAGGCCGTCTCACAGGCGGCGGCACGATGGTCCGCCTGGCAGGCACGCCGGGTCGCGGCCGGCTCGGACCGTGGCGACGTGCCCGGCTGGGTGATGGTGACGGTGATGACCGCCGCCCTGGTGGTCGCGATTGCCACCCTCGCCACGCCGGCACTGCAGTCACTGTTCACCTCGGCCATCGAGCAGGTGACCGGCATCGGCGGCGACTGACCGGGCCGTGCGCGGACGCATCAGAACTCCTCACATGCACCCGCCGCGCGCGGGCGAACCGGGCGCGGGCGAACCGGGCACGGGCGACGGCGACGACGACGGCGCTCAGGCGGACGCCGGATCTCCCGGCGCGCAGAACGGCGCGGACAACGGTTCGGCGATCGTCGAGTTCGTCCTCGTCGGGACCCTGCTGCTGATCGTCATCCTGGGCGTCATCCAGGTGGGCCTGGTCCTGCACGTGCGCAACACCCTGGCCGCGGACGCCGCCGAGGGCGCTCGGCATGCCGCGAACGCGGACGTGCCCGCCGCCGAAGGCGGCACCTACGCCCAGCAGCTCATCGCCGAGTCGCTGCCCGGACGCTCCGACACCGTCTGCACCGGGCAGGAGGAGGAAGGCCCCGGAGACATCCCGCTGGTCCGGGTGACCTGCACCGTGGTCGTCCCGCTCAGCCTCGTCCCGCTTGGTGACGGCGTGACCCTGACGGTGACCGGCCACGCCGTGAAGGAGATCCCGTGACCCCACGGCTGGGACGTCTCGCCCGATCGGTCAGGGTCCTCCACCAGGTCTCGCTTCTCCCGGCCCTCTCGCCGAGGTCCACGAGGCCCAGGAGGTTCGCCGGATTCAACAGGTTCGCCGGGTCCGGCAGGTTCGCCGGCGCGGGAAGGCCTGCGAGGCGTGCCCCGTCCGGTCGGGGCGCGAGGGCCGGCGACGCGGATCGCGGCTCCGCGATGATCGAGTTCGTGGGACTGTCGCTGGTTCTCCTGATTCCGTTCGTCTACCTCTTCCTTGCCGTTTTCGCTGTGCAACGGGCCGCCTTCGGCGTGACTCAGGCCGCACGCGAAGCCGGCCGCGCCTACGCCACCGCCCCGAGCGAATCCGCCGGCATCGAACGCGCCCGGCTCGCCGCCCAGCTCGCCTTCGCCGACCAGGGCATCCACTCGGCGCCCGAGATCAGGTTCGCCCCGGAGGACGCGGACTGCGGCGCGGGCAGCCCTGGCGACGGCGCTGCCACTCTCGAACCGGGCGCCCGCTTCGTCATCTGCGTCCGAGCCCTCGTCGCCCTGCCCGGCGTCGGCGCGATCGCCGGCAGCCTCGCCGACGTCACCGTGAACGGCCAGTTCACCGTGGTCATCGACGCCTACCGGGCCGACCGGTCAGGCGCCTGACCAGCGGTTGTGCCGTTCTGATGATCTGAAGTGGCGTCGCACAGCGCTCGGACGGCGGTGAACTGGCGTTGGCGCGACCTCGCGGTGGCCGGGGGTGGGAGTGCCTCACCGAACGCGGGAGCGTGGCCGTGGACGAGAGAGTCCTGCTCCAGGGGGCGCTAGCTGCCCAGGTCGTAGGCACGATGGGTGTCGGCCTACGCACCCGGGACTTGCGGATATTGCGTTTGTTGCGGATGATGCGGTTGGAGTCGCTGGGATCAGCGGACGAGGGCCATGGATGTTGGTGGGGTGGTGCGGATGCCCGGCCTGGTTGACGACGCCGCGGCGCGGCGGGACTCCGGTGCGGAGCTTGCTCGGCGTGCGGCGCGACGTATCAGTGAGTACCTCACGACACACCCTGGTGCTGATCAGGACACGATCAGGGGGGAGCTGGCGGGCGATGACGCCCTTGTGGTCCCGCGGGAGGCGACCGTCCTGCTTGCCAGGATCCTCCTGCTTCTGGCACAGGGGGAGAGTGTCAACGTCACGCCAGACTCCGCTGAGCTGACCACGCAGCAGGCAGCTGACTTCCTGAACGTGTCCCGGCCCTATCTGATCAGGCTGTTGGAGTCCGGCGAGATCCCGTTCCGTCTGGTCGGTACCCATCGGCGGGTCAGATTTCGTGACCTTCACGAGTATCGGAGTCGCGACGACCTGGAGCGCAGGGGTGCGGCCGACGACCTGACCGCGCTGACCGAGGAACTGGGGCTGTACTGACCGATGGCCTTCACGGTGGTCTATGACGCCAACGTGCTCTACCCGAACACGTTGCGCGATCTGCTGATCCGGATCGCGCAGTCGGGCCTGGTCCAGGCGAAGTGGACCAATGAGATCCTCGACGAGATGCTCGCCGCGGTCAGGCGAAACAGGCCGGAGATCTCGGCTGGGAAGCGCGACCGTCTCCGCAGTCTCATGAACGCATCCGTTCGGGACGTCCTGGTGTCCAGTTATGAGCCGCTGATCGACGGACTGAAGCTTCCCGACCCTGATGACCGGCACGTGCTGGCTGCCGCGATCAAGGCTGGCGCGCAGGTCATCGTCACCCGGAACCTGAAGGATTTCCCGGCTGCCGATCTGGAACCGTGGGCCGTGGAGGCGCAGTCGCCCGATGCCTTTGTGCTGGACCAGCTGAGCATTAGAGGGCAGGCGGTGGTGGCGGCCATCCAACAGATCGTGGACTCCCGTACGAAGCCGCCGGAGTCCGTCGACGATGTCCTGCGACAACTCGAACGTAGCGGACTCGTGGAATCGATAGCGGCACTTCGCGCTCTGTAACCGTGTCGGCGCTGGTGCCCGCGTGCTCGACCTGCGGATCGGTGACGACGGGCGGAGGGCCCGGCCGGCCCCGCGGCGACGGACCTTTCGCCAGCGGGGCGACGATGGCGAACTCGAAGCGACCGCGTTGATAGTCGACCCCTGCCATCCGGCTCAGAGACAGCACCGAGGGAAGATCGACGGCACCACGGTAAACTGGCGCACTTCCGCTCACGCCGGATCTGCATTTTCGCAGCTGAGCACAGCGATAACGTGAAATGAACGGCCAGTTCACCGTGGTCATCGACGCTTACCGCGCCGACCGGTCAGGCGTCTGACCAGTGATCTCTGGGTGGTCAGCGGTGGTAGACGTCGCGGCGGTGGTCGATGGCGACGACCGTGACAGGCGTGGCCTTGTCGTCGATGCGGTACGAGGGCGGTAGGTCGCGATGACCTCTGCCGCGGCGACGGCAGGGCCTCGTAGCTGCGCCGAGCGTCCGCCCGCTGAGGCGGACGCAGCAGCGCGCCCAGTCGGGATGGTGGATCACCCTCGGTGCCGGTCCGGGAGGACTCCTCGGATCGCTTGCTACGGAATGTGGTGGCGGGATACTTGAATGTATGAGCACGCTTGCGCCCGGTGCGGTGCCCGGCGGTGGCATCGTCGGACGGTACCGTGAGCTCGACGCGTTGCGGGCGTGGCTGGATGCCGCCCGTGATGGGGCTGGCCGGCTCGTTCTCTGCGTCGGTGAGCCGGGTATCGGCAAGACCCGGCTCGCCCAGGAGCTTGCTGGGGTTGCGCTCGCAGGTGGCACCACCGTCGCCTGGGGGCGGTGCGTCGAGGCCGAGGGCGCGCCGGCGTTCTGGCCGTGGCGTCAGGTCCTCCGCTCGCTCGGGGCCGATCCGGACGTTGTGCTGGGAGGTGACGTCGAGTCGCCCGAGGACCGGTTCCGGGTCTTCGACGCTGTAGCCGAGGCGGTGCGCGGCGTTGCCGACACGAACAGCGTGGCTGTCATCCTCGACGACATCCACTGGGGCGACGAGCCGTCGCTGCTCGTCCTGCGCCATCTCGCCGACCGGACAGCAGGCGCGCGGCTGTTGGTCTTCACCGCGTTCCGCGACGTCGGACCCGCCGGTGTCCTGCGTCGTGTGCTCCCGGACCTGCTGCGGTCACCGGCGGTCGAGCGTCTTGAGCTGCGTGGCTTCGGCCTCGACGAGGTGCGCGAACAGCTGTCGAGGACGGCGGTAGGTGAGTCCGTGGTCGGCGCCCGTGCCGTCCTCGACCTCACTGGTGGTAATCCACTGTTCGTCCGGGAAGTGGCACGCGCGATCGCGGACGGCACGTGGCAGCCGGACCGGCCGCCGCGCACTGTGCTCGACGCCGTCGCGGCGCGGCTCGACCGTGTTTCGGTCGACTGCCGTCGGTTGGTGCAGGCGGCGGGGATCGTCGGGCGTGACTTCTCGCTGGTGCTTGTCGCGGGGGCGCTCGACGAGCCTGTGGCATGGTGCCTTCCCCCGGTCGACGAGGCGATCGCCTACGGCCTGCTCGACCGGGTCGGCGACACCGGCAACTACCGGTTCGTCCACGCACTTACCCGTGACGCGGTCGAGGCGTCACTCACGACCGCGGACCGGGCGGCGCTGCACCGCGCGGTCGCCGAAGCGATCGAGGCACGCTTCGCCGGCGACCTCTCCGACCACCTTCCCGACATCGCCCGGCACTGGGCCAGCCTGGCCCCGTACGGCGAGGCCGTCACCGCCCGTGCGTGGGCGATCCGTGCCGCTGCCGACGCCGTACGACGTCTGGCTTACGAACAGGGCGTCCGGCTTTACCAGGCCGCGCTCGCGCTCGACGCGTCGTCGCTGCCCGATGTCGAACGCTGCCGGCTGCTGGTCGCGCTCGGCCGGGCGGCCTACTTCGCCGGCGACCTGCGCGGGTGTGTGAACGCCGCCGTGGAGGCGGCGGGTGCCGCGAGAGCAGCGCAGAGTCCCGAACTTGCGGGCGAGGCCGCTCTCGTCCTTGAAGCTGCTCCCACCTCCGGCGTCAACGCCGTCGCTGAACAGTTGTGCGAGCAGGCGCTGGCGGATCTCGGAGACAACGACCATGAGGGGCTGCGCGCGCGGCTGCTCGCCCAGCGCAGCCACCTGGCGTTCTACGACGGCGATCAGGACCGCGTCGCGTCGTTGAGCGTGGCGGCACTTGAGCTCGCCCGAGCCTCATGCGACGACCACGCGCTCGCCGACGCGCTGCGGGCCCGACAGGAGGCGCTCCCGGGCCCGGCCGGGCGGGCCGAGCGCCTGCTCCTCGCGACCGAGATGCTCGCGCTCGCGCGACGCACGAACGGCGCCCGTGCCGCCATGTGGGGTGAACTCTGGCGGATCGACGCGTTGATCGAGAGCGGGCAGCTCGCGGCCGCGGCCGAGGAGCTCCCCGCGTTGCGGGTCGCCGTCAGCCGGGTCGGCGGACCGGTCAGCGTGTGGCACCTCGACCGGGTCACCGCCTGCGTCGCCCAAGCGCAGGGCCGCTACGCCACAGCCGCCGCCGCCGGCCGGCGGGGATATGACCGGATGCGCGTGGTGGAACCCGCCCCGGCGACCGGCGCCTTCGCCGCGCTCCAGTGCGCGCTCGCCCATCACATCGGTGTCAACGACGAGGTGACCGCGTTGGCGCGGCGCCCGTTCGACCCCCCGCCGCGGTTCACGACAATGGCCTGGCTGTCGCGCGCCTTCCTGCTTCTGTGCGCGGGGCTCCCCGACGAGGCCATGGCGTCGTACCAGCAGGCCGGCCCGCTCGAGATGTGGTCGCTGCCCGCGTTCTTTGTTCTGCCCGGCTACGTGTACGGCGCCCTCGCAGCTGCCCGCCTCGGCCGCCACGATGACCTCACGGTGCTACTCGACCGGCTCGAGCAGTTCCGCGGCGAGCACGCTACCGGCAACGGGGTCGCCTACATGGGCCCGACCGAACTCACCCTCGGCCGCGGCGCCGCCGTTCTCGGCCGCCTCGACCTCGCCGTGGAGGACCTGGCCGTCGCGGCAGACCAGGCTGATCGGGCCGGCGCACCCGGCTACGTCGCCGAGGCGCGCTACCACCTCGCGGCGACGCTACTCACCCGCGACAGTCCCGGCGATCACGACCGTGCTACGGCTGCCGCCCGCGACGCCGACCGCCTCGCGCGAGCACTCGGCATGGCTGCCTACACCGATCGCACCGCCGCCCTGCTCGCGCAGCTCGACAACAAGGGGCGGCTGGCGGTCCCGCTGAGTCCACGCGAGACCCAGGTCGCCGGGCTGGTCGCCGAGGGCCTCACCAACCGCCAGATCGCCACCCGGCTCGTCCTCTCCGAACGCACCGCCCAGAACCATGTGCAGCACATCCTCACCAAACTCGGGTTCACCACCCGGAGCCAGATCGCCGCATGGCACGTGCACGCGCAGCTGAGTAGACCCATGAGTCATTCGGCGGATGCTCAGACTGTCGCGGATTCCTAGTGTTCGTCGTGCGGCCGCCCTGGCCGCACGACGAGCAGAGGACAACCATGCCCTGGATCACCGTGGCCACCCTGCCCATCGGGTCGATCGACCAGTACGACGCCGTACTCGCCCAGCTCGGCGGAGAACCCGACGGCCTCGTCGCCCGCTACGTCGGGACTGCCGACGGCACACTGCGCGTCGTCGCCCTGTGGGAATCGCAGGCCCACGCCGACCAGTTCTTCGCCCGTACGCTCGGCCCCGCGCTCGCTCGCGCGCTTGGCCCCGAACCAGCCGGCACACCCGAACTCATCGGGATCGACGTCGCGCGCAGCTACGTCCGCGAACCGGCCGCTGGGGTGCCAGAACTTGACCAGCGGCGTTGACCTGGTCTTTCAGTTGGAATCCCCGCAGGTACTGTAGCTGCTCGGCTTGCTGACCCCAAATAGGATTTCTACCACGGTTGAGAACAGCCACGTCATGACGTTCGATCAGCCTCGCGACAATGTGCCGTCCGATGAAGTTTGTCCCACCAAGCACAAGAATCCGCATACTTTCTCCAATCTATGGGGCAGGGCTCTTGCAAGAAGGCGTCATGACCTTGATGGTGTTGGATGTCGGGTTCAGGTGGAGTGGCGGGTTTGTCATGGAAAGCCGTGGAGGTTGAGTGCGGCGGTCGCGGTGACGTGGTCGAGGCGGCCTTCGGGGATGTAGCGGTAGCCCGCGGCGCGGATCGCGGTGATCACGGCGCCTCGGAAGATCGCGAGGGCTGCGGGGGCCCGGCCGGTCCTGCTGGTGGAGGCGTCCTCACCGAAAGTGACGTCGCGGACGTGGTGCTGGCGGTCCTCGATGTGCCAGTGCTGGCGGGCGAACGTCGCGAGCAGCGCGGCCCCTGCCTGCTCGAAGGTGAGGCTGGTGATCCCGTAGGCGGTCTCGCGGGTCGCCGGCCTGCTTTTCACCCGGCGCCAGCGGTGGATACGGATCGCCTGGGCCGCGTGGGGGAAGTCGAGGTGGGCGACGGTGGCGGCCTTGATCCCGCGGGTCTCGTCGTGGCCGTGGCCGTGGTCGCGGGTGGTGGCGCCGGTCGGGATCTCGGCCCAGGGCAGGCCGGCCAGGAACGCCCACATCGTCGGTTGATTTTTCTTGATCACGGCAAGGTAGTGGGCGTTCTTCGCGGTGACCAGCCAGTCGAGGTTGGCGCGCACGGTGTGGAGGGCATCGGCCGCGACCAGCACGTTCGTCAGGTCAAGGGGCCGTAGCA
>NZ_JBFLUG010000320.1:0-2757 GCF_041008525.1 Parafrankia sp. FMc2
CCGGATCGAGCCGGTAACGGGACATGTTCCGACTCTACCGAAAGGAATCCCGTATGCGTTCCCGCATGGAGCGCCGTTTCCTCCCCGGCCTGAAGTCCGAGGTATCCACGGCGAGATCCCGATGACACCTCGGCCGGGACGACGGTGAACGACGGCGCCTCCGGTAGGGAGCGGTAGGCCTCGTCGAAGGCGGCGAGGTGGTCGAGTTCCTCACGGTCGCGTCCACGCTGCTCCACCCGCCGCTGTCGCGGGGAACCGGCGGAACGCGGCGCGTACTCGGCGGTCGCCACGGTCGCCACGGGCACGCATGATCGCATACTGGCAGTAGGTGTAGCGGTCCATCACCGCGGCGCGGCCGGTCAGCCAGGACTTCGAATCGCACTTCTCGCCGGCGACCTCACCCAGGACGGCGGGACCGATTCCGCATTCGCCGTGTACCAGCTTCCGGAAGTGGTCCGTATCGGGTGATGCACGACGACCGGTACGCGCGGGCAGGGCTCTGTGAGCAGAGTCGACAGACGACCCTGGATGCAGATCCCTCGATTCTCACCGGCATCCCGAGGCGGCTGACCGTTGGTCGCGGCGGATCGAGGAACGTTATGGTCCGGCTGTGGACTATGTCGCTGGCCTTCTGGCGCAGAACCGGCTCCTCGTCGATCTGCTCGGCGAGGCCGACCTGTCAATGCCTGTCCCGACCTGCCCGGGCTGGAATCTGGCCCAGCTCGTACGCCACGTCGGGGGCACTGACCGGTGGGCGGCCGTGATGATCAGGACCCGGGCCACCGTGGTTCTCGACCCGCGCACGATCGAGGGCGGCAGGCCGCCGGCGGACCGCGGCGACGCGCTCGCCTGGCTTCAGGAGAGCCCGCGGCTGCTGCTGGAAGCCGTCGCCGTCGATCCGGACGTGCCGGTCTGGACGTTCACCGGCCCGCGGCCGGCGCGCTGGTGGGTCCGGCGGCGGATGCACGAGGCGATGATCCACCGTGTCGACGCCGCGTTCGCGCTGGGCGTCGAGTACCCGCTTGAGGCCGTGTTCGCCGCCGATGGGATCTCGGAGTGGCTCGGCCTGCTCACCGCGCAACCCGGCGCTGGGATCCTTCCGGATGGGGCCACCGTCCACCTGCATGCCACCGATGAGGGCCTCGGCCTCGAAGGGGAGTGGGCGATCCGCGGCGCCGCGGACGGGATCGGCTGGGAGCACGCTCACGAGAAGGGCGACGTGGCGGTGCGCGGCGCAGCCGCCGACCTGCTGCTCGCGCTGATGCGCCGTATCCCCGGCGATGACAGCCGGCTGCAGGTCCTCGGTGAGCAGGAGCACTGGACACGCTGGCTCGCGAACACCAGCTTCTGACCATCCGACAGGCACCGTGGAGCCCACCGGATGCTCGGCTCCACGGTGCCCTCAAGATAATCAACGCTGTTGACATGTCGGAGTCCCCAGCCTTGATCATGGTAAAAACCCAGTAGGGGGGCAGCTTCGTTCCCAGGCCCACCACCACGGAAGATCGCCACAGAAGATCGACGACGAGACTCTCTCATCTCCCTTTTTGGACTTGCTGGTCCAAAAATTTCCTCGTACGGTCACGGCCATGACACGTCGACTTGAGCGCAGGACAGCTCTCATCACCGGATCCACTCGCAACATCGGGCGGGCGATCGCCCTGGCCTTCGGCGCGGAAGGCGCCCATGTCATCGTCTCCGGGCGCGACGACAGCCGCGGGCAGGCGGTGGTCGACCGGATCCGCGCGGATGGCGGGAAGGCCGACTTCGTTCACGCGGACCTCGACGGCACCGCTGCTGCCAGCAGGTCGTTGGCCACGGCGGCCAGTGACCTGCTGGGCGGGCGGATCGACATTCTTGTCAACAACGCGGGTATCTATCCGCCTGCGACGACGCTGACGGCCGACGATGCGATGGTCGACCGTGTCTATGCGGTCAATGTGAAGGCGCCGTTCTTCCTCACGCAGGCGGTGGCGCCGGAGATGGTCGCCGCGGGCGGTGGCGTCATCATCAATCTGGGTTCCTGGGTAGCGCGGTTGAGTGTGCCGGTCGGTGCGCTCTACGCGTCGACCAAGGGCGCGTTGGAGACACTCACCCGGGCGTGGGCCGCGGAGTTCGGGCCGCAGGGGGTGCGGGTGAACGCGGTGTCGCCGGGTGTCATCGCTGATCCCGAGCTGAACCTGGACCATCCGGCGTACGCGCTGATGCACGGTACACCGGCTGGGCGGGCGGGTGAGCCGGCAGCGATCGCCGCCGCGGCCGTCTACCTGGCCTCGGATGACGCCGCCTTCGTGCACGGCACGGTGGTCGACGTCGACGGTGGGCGCGCGAGCGTGGCGGTACTTGCGAACCCCATCGCCTTTCAGGCGGCCTGATCTGCATCTGCTGGCGAGTTATCCGAACGCAAGATAATCAACATTGTTGACCCCATGGCATCTCATTTTTGATCATCAGCTATCTGGCCTTGGCACCGTAGAACCCAAATAACAAACCGACCCACAACCGCATCCAGGCCAAAGCCTCGACAAGATCGTCCTTCTGAGGAGTGAATTGCTGGACCACGGAGAGGCTGGTTCCGGGCATGCTGGAAGGCGCTGGGAGCCTGGCTTCCAGCGCTGGTCATATCGATACTGAGGAGTGAATTGCTGGACCACGGAGAGGCTGGTTCCGGGCATGCTGGAAGGCGCTGGGAGCCTGGCTTCCAGCGCTGGTCATATCGATACTCGGTGAGCGGCGGCGGGTTTTCCTTTCTGTGTG
>NZ_JBFLUG010000321.1:0-2674 GCF_041008525.1 Parafrankia sp. FMc2
GGTCAACGTCCTCCGCCTCGACGCCCGCTGGAACCCCGACCGGCCGGCCTTCACACCCCGCACCAGCAGACTCACCCGCCTCAGCCACCGACTCGCAACCCCAGCCCCGAATTAAGCAGCAGAGTCCTCTCCGCCCGCAAAGGCGAGCTCATCGTCACCGGCAAGGGCCGCGACGGCGGCCGCCAACGCACCCTGCCCATCCACCCCGAGCTGCGCCTGGCCCTGGCCGCCTGGCTCGACCAGCGCGCCGCCCTACCCGGCGCGGACACCACCGCGGTGTTCCTCAACCTCCGCGGCGGCCGGCTCACCGACCGAGCCGCCCGCACCGTCATCACCGACCTCGGTACCAACGCCGACCTGACCATCCACGGCGACGAGTTCAGCCCGCACGTACTACGGCACACCTTCGCCACCCAGCTCGTCCGCCAGGGTGTCGACCTGGTCGTCGTCGCCGATCTCATGGGCCACAGCCGGCTGGAGACCACCCGGATCTACACCCAACCCACCGACGCCGACCGCGTCGCCGCGCTCGGCCTGCTGCTCACCGACCGCTGACCCGCGCGGTCTTAGCGGAGGATCCGGTACCGATCACGCTCAGACCCCGAATCGGTCAATAACGGGACGCACGACGATCAAGCCCCGGAGGGGCCAGAACAGGCCGGAAACCGTCCCGAAAACTAGTCCCGCAACTCCGTGTCGCGAACGAGGTTTCGGGACCCTTTGCGGGACGATCCGCCGGTGAGCGAAACCGGGCTGGTGTCGATGTTCGAAGTCGGCTGCACGGATGTCCGCGTTCAGGGCTGCTGTGCGGGATGGAGGACGGCCTCCAGGTCTTCGATGCCGGCCAGGGTCGTGGCGAGCTCGCCGCGCTCGGCTTCGGAGAGCGGGAGTGCGCGGGCCCGGGTGAGGGCATCGTTGGCGGCGGTGGTGTCGTCGGCACGGATGGCGAGTTCGGCGTGGTAGGCCAGCGCTTTGACCAGTTCGACCGCCGTCGCGGTGTCCTTGTCCCGCTCAAGAGCTGCGCCCAGGATCTGGGCCGCCCGTATGTGCTTGCCGTGGGAGTCGCCCATGACAACCGCCTGGTTGAGGGTCGTGGACAGTCTCCCGGAGGCTGTCTCCTTCCTTTCGGGCACGGACTTGGCGGCCATGATCCTGATCCAGTTGCCGCCGGGGTCGATGACGGTGAACCCGGAGTGGTTGTCAGCGTTCTTGCGTTTTCGCGGCCGGGTCATCCGCGGGATCCCGGAGACCAGGAGCTTGCCGTGGACCTCGCGCATGCCTGCGGCGAACGCCTCGAAGAGCTCCTGGGTGTCGTCCACGATGACCAGGCAGGTCCCGTAGGAGTCCTCGGCCTTGAAGTCCGGTATGCCGAAGAAATCTAGCTGGAGATCTTCGCGTTTCAGCGACACGTACGGGTTCGGGCGGGTCTGGTAGTAGGTCCGAGTGAAGCCCAACATGGTGTAGAACTCGACGATCTCGCCGATGGATCGGCAAGGAAGCAGTGGCACGGTTATCTCGTTGGCCATGCATCTCTCCGTTTCGAAGGGGAAGTATCGCCAGTGCTCGCGGGCTTCTACCGGTCCGGCTGCGTGGGGCTGAGAGCGGAGGTGGAGGACTCGCCGACCATGGTGAACGCGCCCTCTTCCAGGCGGTGGATCAGCCGCTGGGTCCACTCGGCGCCGGTGTCGGCGGTGGCCAGCCACAGGGAGATGACCTCGCCTACCGGTCCCCAGGCATCCAAGTCGGCGTCGGCGGGCAGATGCGCGGTGATGCTCGTGCGCCACTTGCGCATCGCGTCGGCCCGCACGCGCAGTATCTGCAGGGCCTGCTCCCGGGACAGGTCCTCGATCAGGCCGACGGCGGCGCCCAGGACGTCCAGGCTCGGCTCGCGGTCGGCCAGGGCCCGGCGCAGGAGGGCGAAATACTCCTGTTCGCCCTTGTCCGTCAGCTCGTACTCGATCCTCGGCGGACCCCCGACAGCCGAGGGGCTGGTCTCATATGCCGCCAGCAGGCCCTGGCCAGCCATGCTCTTGAGCGCGTGATACACCGAACCCGACGTGGCGGTGGACCACTCGTGCGCGCCCCAGGACTCCAGATCCGCGCGGATCTGATAGCCATGCGTGCGTCCACGCCTGCGAAGCGCTCCCAGTACCAGCAGTCGTACCGGCTTCATCGAACCCTTCCCTGCGCTGTAGCCAAATTTGGCTATCCCTTTCGGCGAGCGTACCCGCCACCTCCATCAGTAGCCAAATTTGGCTACAGCGAGATGTGTCAGTGTCCGAAACCGTGTGCACGGATGTCCGAACTCGTCTGCACGCCGGGGTCTTTCCAGCAGTCCGGCGAGGCGCTCGTAGCGTTCGAGGGACCGGTCGTCGCCTTCGGGATCGGCTGGCGGACCTTCGGGGGTGCTCATGCGCTCCGAGCGTAGACACCCGATGTGCCGGTCTCTGGCTGGCGCCAGCATGCCGAAGTCGTGTCTGGTTGGGGTACACCGAATTCTGATCGTGGATAGCGGCCGACTCTACTGAAGGGGAGTTGGCGCTTTGGCGGCTCTTCGTAGTTGACCGGGGATCGTGATTGCCGAACTACTGGCCGTGACGTGTGGCCGTGACGGTGCGTAGCGGCGATCTGGTCCAGGAAGGGGGCGCACCCGCCACCTGGGATGATCGTTCTT
>NZ_JBFLUG010000322.1:0-2670 GCF_041008525.1 Parafrankia sp. FMc2
TATGACCGCGACGCGCGGTGGGCGGCCAAGGGCGACGACCTGTTCTGGTGCGGCTACAAGGTCCAGTGCGACGTGAGGTCGCACGTCGTGAGTAAGCAGAACATGAGGAGGATCGACGTGGTCGATGTTCTGGCTTCGGGTTAGTGCTCAGGGACCCGTCCCCACCCCTGGCATGCGCCATGTGTGCACTCCACGCATCGGGGTGTGAAGCCCGGGGGAAACCCCGAGGGCCGGTGACCCATCCACCGGCTACAGGAGAGGGGAAGGCCGGAAGGGTGAAGACCGTGAATCCTCGATGGAAACCCCGTCATTGTAGACGTCGCTGATGGTGCGCAAGTTCGACGGTAAGGCCTGTCGCTGGAAAGCGGCGATGGCGGCCAGGATGTGAACGCCTGGTCGTACGGGCACCATGGCCTCGGGGTAGAGAGGACACCCGACACCGGCCGCATCTCACACGTGCGGAACACGGAAACCCTGTCAGGTCCGGGGGAGCTGACCGACCCCCGGTATGCCGACCGCAAGGCGGGCGAACCCCTGGCGGGTACAGGATGGCTCGAGAAGCGAATGGCGGCAGCCGAAAGGGCAGCAGGAAAGTTGGCGCGCATGGCTGGACCTCCAACCAGCCGCGTCGATATAACTGGCCGCATACCCAGACCCCGTGTCCGGGGCCCGAAAGGGCGCTGACGCGAGCCAGGTTGCCCTTTGAAAGAACCGATGCCAGAACTACCGGAATCCGAGGGAGACGTTGGGCGCCGTGCCTCAGGACACAGCCACCGCCGTCGATATGGCGGCACCTGGCATGCCCGATGGTGTGGTGAACGGACCCGAGGGGCCGCTCGACTGGGATGCCATCGACTGGCGCTCCGAGGAGAAGTCGGTACGGCGACTACGGCAGAGGATCTTCAAGGCGGCGCAGGCAGGCGACTGGAAAAAGGTACGCAACCTGCAGAACCTCATGCTGCGCAGCCGAGCCAACACGTTGGTCAGCGTTCGGCAGGTGAGCCAGCGCAACACCGGCCGCCGCACTCCGGGTGTCGATGGTGAGGTCGCGTTGACCTCGGCCAGTCGAACCCGCCTGGCAACCCAACTACACCACCAGGTGGGAACGGCACTGCCCGTGCGGCGGGTGTACATTCCGAAAAAGGGCGGAAAGAGCAAGAAACGGCCGCTCGGAATTCCCGTGATCGCCGACCGCGCCCAGCAGAACCGGGTGCGCAACGCATTGGAACCCGAGTGGGAGGCCCGGCTCGACCGCCGTCAATACGGCTTCAGGCCGGGTCGCGGCTGCCATGACGCGATCGAGGCAATCTTCAACACAGCCCGTGGGAGTACAAACCGCGGGTGGATTCTCGACGCAGATCTTGAGGCAGCATTCGACCGAATCGACCATGATTATATCGTACGGAAGCTGAAGGGTTTCCCCGCACTGAACCAAATCCGGGGATGGCTGAAGGCCGGTGTGGTCGACAAAGGCCGGCATGCCCCGACCGAACAAGGAGCCCCACAAGGCGGGGCAATATCGCCGTTGATCTTGAATATTGTGCTCCAGGGCATCGAGGAAGCGGCCGGCACCCGGTACATCACGAGAGGAGAGACCAAACCGGGAACCCCTGTAACCGTCGTCTACGCCGATGATCTCGTCGTTCTGTGTCACAGCGCTGAACAGGCGGAACAGGTCCGGCGACGCCTCACCGAGTGGCTCGCGCCCACCGGGCTTCGCTGCAACGAGGCGAAGACCCGGATCGTGGCCATCGAGGACGGCTTCGACTTCCTGTCGTTCAACGTCCGCAGGTACACCACCAAGGACGGCCCGAAACTGCTGATCAAACCCAGCAAGGAAGCGCTCATCAGGATCCGACGGCGAATCAAGGCCGAACTACGCGCCCTGCGCGGCCAGCCAGCGGCCGTGGTGGTCGGCCGCCTCAACCCGATCATCCGGGGGCAGGCGGCCTACTACCGCACGGTGGTGTCGAAGGAGGCGTTCGCCTTCCTCGACAGCTGGCTGTTCCACCAACTGCAAAGCTGGGCCCGCCGAAGCCACCGCAGAAAGAACCGCTGGTGGGTCAGCAGACGCTACTTCGGCAAGCACAATCCGTCCAGGAACGACAAGTGGGTCTTCGGCGACCCGAAGACAGGCGCCTACCTCCACAAGTACGCCTGGACACCGATCGTCCGGCACGTCCCCGTGGCAGGCCGGTCATCCCCGGATGACCCGGCCCAAGCCCAGTACTGGGCCAACCGGCGGAAGCGGCACAGCCGCCAACATCCGCCGCTGGCACCATCGGCCGGGCACACGCTGCGCACCCAGCACTGGCGGTGCCCGCTCTGCGGAGACGACCTGCTTTACGACGACCAGCCACCCGCCTCCCCCGACCAGTGGGAGGCGTGGTTCCGGGACGCCCGCACCGCGACCGTCTACACCCAGGTCACGATGCCCGGCGCGGAGGGTCACGCCGGCGATCGACACCGCCTCGTACACACCGACTGCCACCGACGCCAACCAGGCGTCGTCACAGACGGTACGGACATGGATCTGTAGGGTCTGCCCGCCCATGTGGGAGCCCGAGCCCGGTGCCGCGACGAGTGGCACGCCGGGTTCCGAGGGGGCGGCGGCGCAGCAATGCGCCGCCGCTACCCGACCCTCACCGAAACCTGCGACCCTCCCGCCGA
>NZ_JBFLUG010000323.1:0-2665 GCF_041008525.1 Parafrankia sp. FMc2
GTGAGAGTGCGACATCGAGGTCGCACGTGTATGAGTGGGCTGCGTCGGTTGGAGGTTCGGTTGATGACGAAGACGTAGCCCCGGATCAGTGTCCGTAGATCCGTCCCCTCCGTGACATGCGTGGCTGGTAACGGCTGGGTGTGAAGCTCACGGGAAAGCCCAAGGGTCCCTGCTCCGGCTGGGGGTTACAGGCGAGGGGAAGGCCGGAAGGGTGACTGTCAGGGAACCCTTGCTTGATGCCCCGTCAGGACTACATCTCGGGCCGGATGGTTATACCGGGGTGAATAGGGACTGGCCGCATGTGAAGGCGGCAGCGGCGATCGCGGATCTCACGACGGTCGTGCAGGACACCGCCGTCCCCGGGGTAGAGAGGGCACCCGACCCGGCCGGGTCTCACGCGTGCGGAACGTGGCAACCCCGTCTTGCTCCGGCGTTTCGGCTCCGACGATGTTCGGGGGGCCGGTAGGCCGACCGTGAGGGGAGCTTATGGCAGGGCGGGAACAGGACGCTCAAGAAGCGAATGCCGGTGGGCGAAAGTCGACAGGAAACACTGGCGGCATAGGGGCTTTGCCTCGGGCTGCTCCTCCAAGCGGCCGCCGCTGGAGGCGAACTGGCCGGATACCAGGCCCCGGGGCATCTCGGTGTCTGGACGCGAAAGTGGGCTGACGTGAGCGGGTGGGCTGTGGAGCGACACCTTTAGGAGCCGTAATGAAGTAACAAATACGCCGTCGAGAGCATCGCCGCAGGTCACAGGCCTACGGAAAGCTCAAAACGCGCAAGTTATTTCATTTCGACTCCTTAGCGGGCAACGGAACCGAGGGACAAGTTGGATGCCGTGCATGCGGTGAACGGAACCGAGGGCGGTCTGGTCTGGGACGCCATTGACTGGCGCCACCATGAGCGGGTCGTACGACGCTTGCGGGGTAGGATTTTCACGGCGGTCAGGGACGGGGACCTGGTTAAGGCCAGGAATCTGCAGAAGCTGATGCTGCGCTCCTGGTCGAACACGCTTGTGGGTGTGCGGCGGGTGACGCAGATCAATGCCGGCCGGGACACCGCCGGGGTGGACGGGCAGGTCGCGCTCACGCCGCAGGCCAGGATGGATCTGGCGCGGCGGGTGCACGCGATGGATATGCATGCCTGGAAGCCGAGGCCGGTCCGGCGGGTGTATATCCCGAAGGCGGGAAGCAGCGGAAAGTTGAGGCCGCTCGGTATTCCGGTACTGGTTGACCGGGTGCTGCAAGCCCGGGTGACGAGTGCGCTGGAGCCTGAGTGGGAGGCCCGGTTCGAGCCCAGATCTTATGGGTTCCGGCCGGGTCGCAGCTGCCAGGACGCGATCGCGGCCTTGTTCACGACCTGTCGGGGAAAAGGAGTGAAGAGGTTGTGGATTGTGGACGCGGACTTGTCCAAGGCGTTCGACCGAATCGATCATGGTCGTCTTCTGGAGGCGCTCGGTCAGTTCCCAGCCAGGGATCTGATCGCTGCGTGGCTGAAGGCGGGAGTGTTCGAGTCGGGAAAGGGATTTACTCCCTCCCAGGAGGGATCCCCGCAGGGCGGTATCGTGTCGCCCCTGCTCATGAACGTCGCGCTGCATGGCCTGGAGGAGGCGGCCGGGGTCCGGTACCAGTCGAACGGCTGGGTGAGACCGGGCAGCCCGGTGCTGGTCAGATACGCTGATGACTTCGCGGTCTGCTGTCACACCCGGCAGCAGGCCGAGCAGATCAAAGCGAACCTGGAACGGTGGCTGGGACCCAGGGGCTTGTCCTTCAACGAGGACAAGACGCGCATCGTGCATTTGAGCGACGGTGTCGATTTCCTGGGGTTCACTCTCCGCCGTTTCGGACCCAAGCTGATCATCAAGCCGAGCAAGGCCGCCATCAGCAGGGTAAAACGTAAGCTCGCCGCGGAAATGCGCCGTCTACGCGGCACGAACGTCACCGCAGTATTGGTGGCGATCGTGCCGATCGCGCGGGGCTGGTCGAGCTACTACCGGGGCGTGGTGTCCAAGAACGTTTTCAGCGATCTGGACTCCCACGTATGGGCGCTTACCTACAAGTGGGCGACCTGGACCCATCCGAAGAAGGGACGACGATGGGTCGTCGACCGATACTTCGGCAGGTTCAATCCGGCCAGGCAGGACCGGTGGGTGTTCGGTGACCGCTCCGGTGGCGCCTACCTGCCCAAGTTCGCTTGGACAAAGATCGAACGGCATGTGCTGGTCCAGGGCTCGGCATCGCCTGATGATCCCGCGCTCATGGACTACTGGGCCGACCGGCGACGCAAAAGCAGACCCCCGCTGAACACCAGTACGCTTCGCCTGCTCAAGGAGCAGAAAGGGCGTTGCTCTCTATGCGGAGGTCTGCTGCTGCACGCCGAATGGGAGCCGCACTCCCCTGAGGAATGGGAGCAATGGCACCGTACCGTCAATAAAGCGATCACCCGATCGATGATCGGGCAGATACCCGACTGGCGGGTCGGCACGCCGAACGACACCCAGCTGATACACACTGGCTGCCGACGCCGCGACAGCGGTCCGGCGGCCGAGGCGCTTCTCCTCTCGTCCTGAATCGCCTTTAAGGCCTGCTTGCGCCGTGTGCAGCGATGAGTTGCACGCACGGTGCTGAGGGGGCCCCGGAGCGGCAACGTTTCGGGGCTACCCGACCAC
>NZ_JBFLUG010000324.1:0-2654 GCF_041008525.1 Parafrankia sp. FMc2
GACAGGTCAAACGACAGGCACGCCCACGAGCGGCCAGTGTTCTCGGGAGTCACCTCTCACCGTCGGCCTCAGCCTGGCCGATCAACCCGGGTCGGGCTGCCACCGACACTCACAGTGTTCTCGTTCGATCCACGCTGCCAGGGTGAATGCGGGTCACAGAAGTACACCGGTATCCCGGTTCGGACGGTGAAATCCGCGTGGCGGGCCATCTCCTTGCCCTGGTCCCAGGCCACGCTGTTACGAAGGAAGGCGGGAAGGGTCTCCATCTTCCTCGCCGCCGTTACGCTCGATCTCCCGCGAAATCGTCGAATGATGCCGGCCGAGCGCCGCCGCGATAAAGCGCGCCGACCGATTCTTGCTCAACTCCCGCAAAATAACCTCCCGCTCCTCGACCGTCAACTGCTCCCGCCGACCCATCCAGTCCCTCGACGCCGTAGCGATCATCCTGTCGAGGCGTCGCTACGACCGTTTGACCGCGCCAAGGTCTTCGCTCAGTTCAGTGCGGCTTACATACCGGTCGGCCCTAGGCCTCCTCTCCGGGACGCGGCATGACAGTTTTTAGACTGCGAGTCTCAGATGTAGGGCCAAAGGTTAGGGGATGTCGTGGGCCGTTGTCAACGGGGCGGGCTGCTGGTCGGGTGCGAGGGCTGAAACTTGCTCTAGCCTCGCTCTGGCCTCGGCTATCACCACTGATCGCCTGCTGGGTGTGTCAGAGATAGGAAAGTGTCCCTGATTTGGGAGGATCGGGCTTGTCCCCCTGTACTCCGCACGTTCGGTTTAGGTCTCTGACCAGCCCGTTTTCTTGATCACGGGGGTTTGGTCGGGTCGACTCCGAGGAGATCGAGCACGCGTTGCTGGAGCGGGGTGGGCCGGGGGATGTAGGCGCAGGGCTGCGACAAAGTCGTGATCGGCGTGTCGGCTGGCGTCGCGGGCCGGTGACGGCTATGGCGTCGCGGTGAGAACGGCCCCGGGAACGGGCGGACGCGGCGCCCACGGGATGATCGAGGTTCCTACACCATGATCGTCCGAGAGTGGGGCCGCGTCCGTGCCTTCAGTGTCGCCTACCCACGTTCCCGGCGGTCAACGGGCCTGTCTGGCGACCAGGGCCGTCGAGCAGCCCCGCGGTCTGCTCGACGCGCTGGGCGCGGTGCGCCCCCGCCGTCGACGGCGGGGGCGCCGCTTTGGGCTGGCGCCGGTACTGGCCCTGTGGTTCGCCGGTGTTCTGGCTGGTCAGCAGACCTTCGCCGCGGTCTGGGAGTGGGCGGTCGACCTGCCCGCGGAGCTGCTGGCCGGGTTCGGGCTCAGCCGTGGGGTGCCGTCCGAGCGGACGATCCGCCGCCTGGTCGAGGGCTGTGACCCGACCGCACTCGACCAGGCGTTGTCGGGCTGGATCGCCCGGGCCGCGACGGTGACGGACCCGTCGGCGGGGCCGCGGGGGCTGGCCTTCGACGGCAAGACCCTCAAGGGCGCGAGGTCGTTCACCGAGGCGGGCGCGATGACCCAGGAGGCGGTCGTCGAGGCGGTCTGGCACGACACCGGCGTCGCCGCCGGCCACCAGCGGGTCGTCGGCGGCGACGAGATCGCCGCGGTCGAGGCCTTGGCCGGCCGGCTCGACCTGACCGATGTCCTGGTCACGGCGGACTCGCTCCATTCCCATGAGCGGCTCGCCCGGAAGATCCGCGCCAGAGGCGGCCACTGGCTTTTGGTGATCAAGCTGAACCAGCCCACCGTCCACGCCAACCTCACCCGGCTGCCCTGGGGGCAGGCACCGAACCTGGTCACGACGACCGAGAAGGCCCACGGCCGGATCGAGGTCCGCTCGCTGAAGGCCCTGACCGTCACCACGCCGGGACTCGTCGGCTTCTGGGGCACGAGACAGGTCGTCGAACTGCGCCGACGCACCCGGCGTAAGAAGACCATCACCTCGAAACCGGCCGTGTCCGAGGAGGTGTTCTACCTGGTCACCAGCCTGCCCGCCGAACAGGCCTACCCCCGCCACCTCGCCGCCCGCGCCCGCGGGCACTGGACGGTCGAGGCCGTCCACCACGTCCGCGACCGCGTCCTCGACGAGGACCGCCACACCGTCCGCACCGGCAACGCCCCACTCGCCTGGGCGATCGCCCGCGACACCGCCATCAGCGCCCTACGCCTCACAGGCCACAGAAGCATCGCCAAAGCCATGCGAGCCACCGCCCGCAGACCCGAACGCGTCCTCCAAATCATCGGCCTGATCAGCGAAAAGGGACTTTGACGGCGCCCTGGACTCTGCTGCTTAATTCGGCTGGGTGTCGTGGGTGCGGCATGATCTCCTGTGCGGTCCGGGTCGCCTCGTGGGCCGCGGGAGGTGGGGCACATGTCGTTGCAGCCGAAGGGGCTGCCCGAGATCCCGGCGCAGACGGTGGCGGTCGCGCGGGCGGCGTTCCCGCGGGGGACGTTGGCGATGCGGCTACGGGACCGCCTCGCCGAGGTGTTCGTCGATGAGCCGTTCACCGGCGCGTTCGGCCGGCGGGGGGCGCCGGGTCTACCACCGGCGGTGTTGTCGCTGGTCACGGTGCTGCAGTTCGCTGAGAACCTGACGGACCGGCAGGCCGCGGGGATGGCGGTCCGGGCGATCGACTGGAAGTACGCCCTCGGTGCGGAACTGACCGATACCG
>NZ_JBFLUG010000325.1:0-2531 GCF_041008525.1 Parafrankia sp. FMc2
TGATGCATGTGGGTAGAAGCGACGTCGCCCGAACCGGCTGTCACGGGTACCGCCGTCCGTCCCGGTTCCGGCCCTCGCCGGGCCGGCGGTACCCGTGACAGCCGGTTCGGGCGCAGGGGGTACGGGTGCGGAGGATGCAGGGGGTACGGGTACGGAGGAGTCGGGCGCGGGCCACCGGGGGTCGGCGTCCGGGGCCGCGCGAGGCGCGTTGCCGCCCGCCGCGACGTCCCGCGGGGTGATCTCTCGCATGCGCGTCCTCACTCCTCGCCTCGGGCGGAAAGCGACACTACGGACCGGTCAGGAAATCGACAATCCGTCGGTGCCAACCAATAGCCCGAACGGCGCACGACAGCAAGGACGGATGTGTCTCCCACCACCCGGCGAATGACCAAGGGCCTGCCCACAGTGGGCCGGAGGACCACCGCCGTCCCCGTTCAGCCTAGCCTGAAGGCGCCATCCCGGTTTTGAATGCACAACTTCTCTGGGGCAGGATTCTCAGGGAGTCGCCTGGCCGGCCGTGCCACCGCGGGACGGGGTACGGCCGGAACGGAACCGGCGCGCCCCGGTATCGCGCTGACAGACCGGGAGCATCCGGGAGAACAGCCTCCCGGTGCGGGCCCGCCCGTACGCCGGCACATTCTTCGGCCAGCAGAGATTTCCCGGCCGGGCATTTCCCGGCCGGCCGGAACCCCAGAGGGAACCGAACACGGGAACGAGCCCGGAGAACGGCCCGGGGTTCCACCCCCCGCCACGGCACCGCGCCAGGGCACCGGGGCACCGCCAGCCGCCTCGCCGCGCACGTCAGGAGCAGTTCGGATGGACAGCAGCCTCCCGGAACAGTCGCCGGCCGGGCAGCCCGCCACGCGGGCCCGCGACAGCTGGCGGGCCCGGCTCGCCGGACTGGAGCCGACCGCCCAGGTGGAGGCCCTGCTCGAGCTGGTCGCCACCCAGGTTGCGGCGGTGACCGCCGGCGCGGCCGGGCCCGGGCACGGCGCGGACCGACAGCTGGACCCCACGGTCCCCTGGCGCGCGCTCGGGGTGTACCGGCGCACCGCGGATGCCCTGCGCGGCCGCCTCGTCGCCGCCACCGGCGTCCCCCTGCCGGCGACGCTGCTGTTCGAACGGCCGACTCCGGGCGCCGTGGCCGCGTTCCTGCGCGCCGAGATCCTGGGCGTGGATGAGGAGACGGCCCCCGTGCGCACCCCGCGCCGGCCGGCCCGGCCCGGGCGGGACGACGACCCGGTGGTCATCGTCGGCGCCGGCTGCCGCCTGCCGGGCGCGGACTCCCCGGCGGCGCTGTGGGACCTGGTCGCGCAGGGCCGGGACGTCATCGGCCCGCTGCCCGCCGACCGCGGCTGGGACCTGGCCGGCATCCACCATCCGGACCCGGATCATCCGGGAACCACCTACGCCCGGGGCGGCGGCTTCCTGCCGGGCATCGACCGGTTCGACGCCGCGTTCTTCGGCATCGGCCCGCGGGAGGCCGTGGCGATGGACCCCCAGCAGCGGCTGATGCTGGAGGTGTCGTGGGAGGCCCTCGAGCATGCGGGGATCGACCCGCTCGGGCTGCGCGGCAGCCCCACCGGCGTGTTCACCGGCGTGTCCCTGCAGGACTACGGAACGGCTTGGCACCAGGCACCCGCCGAGCTGCAGGGACATCTGCTGACCGGCAACGCGGCGGGCGTGATCGCCGGCCGGGTCGCCTACACCCTCGGCCTCGAGGGCCCGGCGCTGACGGTGGACACCCAGTGCTCCGCGTCCCTCGTCGCCGTCCATCTGGCGGCGGCGTCACTGCGCGCCGGCGAATGTGATCTCGCTGTCGCCGGCGGGGTGACCCTGATGTGCAGCCCGTCGATGCTGGTGGAGTTCAGCCGCAAGCGCGGCCTGTCCCCCGACGGCAGGTGCCGGCCGTTCTCCGCCGACGCGGACGGTACCGGCTGGGCGGAGGGCGCCGCGGTCGTGGTGCTCATCCGACTCTCCGACGCCCGGGCGCGCCGGCTGCCGGTGCTCGCCGTCGTCGCTGGCAGCGCCGTCAACCAGGACGGCGCCAGCAACGGCCTGACCGCCCCCAACGGTCTCTCCCAGCAACGCCTGATCAGCCAGGCGCTGGCCGGTGCCGGACTGCGGCCGGCGGATGTCGACGCGGTCGAGGCCCACGGCACCGGCACCCCCCTCGGAGACCCGATCGAGGCCCGCGCGCTGCTGACCGCCTACGGGCCGGGGCGCTCCCCCGACCGGCCGCTGCGTCTCGGCTCCCTCAAGTCCAACATCGGCCATGCCCAGGCCGCCGCGGGCGTCGCCGGCGTCATCAAGATGGTCGAGGCCCTGCGCCACGAGACGCTTCCGGCGAGCCTGCACGTCGGCACCCCCACCCCGCACGTCGACTGGAGCACCGGCGCCGTCGCCCTCCTGACCAGCCCCGTCGCCTGGCCCGCGGGACGCCGCCCGCGCCGCGCCGCGGTCTCCGCCTTCGGCATCTCCGGCACGAACGCCCATCTGATCCTCGAGGAGCCGCCCGCCCACCCGCACAT
>NZ_JBFLUG010000326.1:0-2519 GCF_041008525.1 Parafrankia sp. FMc2
GGAACCTCGATCATCCCGTGGGCGCCGCGTCCGCCTGTTCCCGGGCCGTTCTCACCGCGACGCCGTAGCCGCTACCAGCCCGCGACGCCAGCCGACACGCCGATCACGACTTTGTCGCAGCCCTGCTTCCCGCCGGGTGACGTGCGCCGGGACTTTGCTCGTTCGACGGCGGGTCTGGCCGAGGACGGGACGACGTGGCCTTAGGCCCGGGTGGGCGGGCAGCGCAGTCGATATCACTCGAAACGAAAAGAACGACCGGAAGGGAGAGTCTTCATAGCCAGGACAGTGGCAGACGTCATGACCCGCGATCCGCAGACCGTCGAGGCCGAGCAGTCCGTCGTCGAGGCCGCCCGGCGCATGCGGTCGGCTGATGCCGGTGACGTCATCGTCTACGACAACGGCCGCCTCGGTGGCATCGTGACGGACCGGGATATCGCCCTGCGAGTCGTGGCCGAGGCCAAGGACCCGTCGACGACGCCCGTTCGGGAGGCGTGCAGCCCCGACCTGACCACCGTCGAGCCGGACACGTCGATCGAGGACGCCGTCGCGCTGATCCGGGCGAAGGCGGTGCGGCGGCTGCCGGTGGTCGAGGGGGGCCGCGCCGCCGGGACGCCAGGTGACCGGCCCGGCAGGATGAGGCCCGTGACAGGTCGTGCCGGGCGGGTGCTGGCGGTGCGTCTCGACAGCGCCGGTGATGTCCTGCTCATGGGGCCGGCCATCCGGGCGCTGGCGGCGGTGCCGGCGGTCTCGCGGGTCGCCGTGCTGGCGGGCCCGGCCGGGGCGGATGCGGCCCGGTTGCTGCCGGGGGTGGCCGAGGTCGTTGTCCGGACGGCGCCCTGGGTGGTGAACGACCCGCCGCCGACCGACCCGGCCGACGTCGCGGACGTGGTGGCCCGGGTACGGGCCGGCCGGTTCGATGCGGCCGCCGTCTTCACGTCGTTTCACCAGAGCCCGCTGCCGACCGCCCTGATGCTGCGGCTGGCCGGTGTGCCCTGGGTAGCCGCCGCCTCGGTCGACTATCCCGGTTCACTGCTCGATCTGCGGCACCGGCCGCCTTCGGAGGGGACGGCGAGCGACGTTCCGGAGGCGGAACGGGCTCTCGATCGGGTTCGGGCGGCTGGTGGCGCTCTGCCGCCCGGGGACGGCGGCCAGCTTGCCGTACAGGCGAAGCCCGCGGACGTCAGCGGTCTGGTGCCGGCTGGGCCGTATGTCGTCGTGCATCCCGCCGCGAACAGCCGCTCGAAGGGGTAGCGATCACCCTACGCCCGGACCAGCTGCCGACCGGGCCCTCCCCACCCGCCGAGCGGACGTGCCTCGACGGCCCGGACCCCACGTCCCGGAAAGGATCCATGTGGCGGTCATCTACCATGACCCGCCCATCTTGAATGGGCGGTGGGTGGCGTCGCTGGGCGGTTCGCTGCCGCCCGCGGGACGTCGGGTCGGTACGGTGGTCAATACGGCCGAGAAGGGCCCGAACGAACTGGTCCTGGCTGTCCATGGATAGCCTCGCCGAGGCGGATGTTTGAATCCCTGATGTGCTCGGTTACCCGGTGCCCGTCGCTTCCGTCACGTGTTTCGTTGGCCGGCGTGTCCGTGAGGGCGGCGCGGGCGGTGGGGCCAGGTGTGGGTGTCGCGGGGTTCGGCGTAGGGCTCCTCGTCGGCGGGCAGCCCGCCGGTGACGGCGCGTTCTCGGGCGATCTCGGCGTCGAACTCCAGGCCGAGCAGGATCGCGAGGTTGGACAGCCACAGCCAGATCAGGAAGATGATGACGCCGGCAAGCGTGCCGTAGGTCTTGTTGTAGGAGCCGAAGTTCGCCACGTACAGGGCGAATCCGGCCGAGGCTGCCAGCCAGATGACCAGCGCGAGCGTGCTGCCCGGAGTGAGCCAGCGGAAGCCGCGGACACGGACGTTGGGTGCGGACCAGTACAGCAGGGCGATCATGAGGATCGCGAGCAGGACCAGCACCGGCCACTTGGCGTAGGACCAGGCGGTCAGGGCGGCGGAGCCGACACCGAGGGCCTTTCCTGCCTGTTCGGCGAGACCGCCGGAGAACACGACGATGACCGCGCTGGCGGCGAGGAGCACCATCAGCAGCACGGTCACGGCCAGGCGCAGTGGCAAGATCTTCCATGCCGGTCGTCCTTCGGGGATGTCGTAGACGGCGTTGGCGGCGCGGATGAACGCGGCGATGTAGCCGGAGGCGGACCACAGCGCTCCGGCCAGGCCGACGACGGCGAGGACACCCCCGGTGCCGGCGGTGTCGCGGATGCCGTTCACCGCGTTACGCAGGATGTCCCGGGCGGAGCCGGGCGTGAGCTGCTCCAGGTTGGTCAGAAGGCTGTCGGTCGCGGACTTCCCGACGACGCCGAGCAGCGAGACCAGAACCAGCAGAGCCCTGTCTGTCAGAGTCCCGTGAGACACGAGGATCACTGAAACCTCTGTAGCGCAGGGCGAGATGGGATCTTCAAGACCGGTGACGTTGACCATGGCAGACATGGCCTCCTCGAAGCAGGAGGATG
>NZ_JBFLUG010000327.1:0-2502 GCF_041008525.1 Parafrankia sp. FMc2
AATACCGTACCAGCACCGGTGTGCCCGTAATTGTTTCCTCGGACTTCCGGTAAGGATTCCACCTGTAGACGGTGCCTGCAGCCTGTTCCATTCCGTGCAGCGCGATATTAAAGAGTAACGGACTGATTACGCCTCCAACGCACTTGGCAACTTCGAGTTCGAGGTCACGCTGAGCTACCGGCGGCTGGAACTGCCTCGGCGTGTCGAGGTGACGTCACGACACAGGCGGTAGTACTGATCTGTCTGTGGGTGATCGTCGTCGTGTGGGTGCGGGTGAGTACGCCGAGCGGGTGAACGCTGCGGCGCAGCTGCTGGAGGGCGGCGTTCCGATCGAGGACGCCGCCCTTCTGCTGTCCGCGCGGTTTAGGGTTTCGCCGCGGCAGGCCCGGCGTTACGCCGATTCGGCGGCGGGTGGGCGGGTAGTCGTGCCTGAACCGACGGTGGTGTTCACGGTCAAGCTTCCCGCTGTGCTGGCCGAACGGATACGCGAGGAAGCCCGGGTCCGCAGCACGACGATTTCGTCGCTCGTGACCGGTGCGTTGTCGGACTATCTCGTCTCAGCCGAGGCAGGAAGTCCGACGGATGAATGAGCGGGCGATCGCTCTTGAGTATGTGTTCGACCGCCACGCGGCCCGGGATCTGTCGATCGCGTACGGAGTCCTGGTTCCACCTCGGCGGCTGAAAATCCAGACGGACCAGCAGACAGGAGAAGAGAACGGTGAACGTGGCGGTTTATGCCCGGGTGTCGTCGGACCGGCAGAAGAAGAACGAGACGATCGTCTCGCAGACGGCGGCGCTGCGTGAACATGCCCGGCAGATGGGGGCGGTACTACCGGCCGAGTGGGTTTTCGAGGACGACGGCCATTCGGGTGCGACGCTGACACGCCCGGCGCTGGAACGGCTGCGGGATCTGGTCGCGGCGGTGCAGATCGACGTGGTGCTGTGCTATTCTCCGGACCGGCTCGCCCGGAAGTTCGCCTACCAGGCGCTGCTGGTCGAGGAGTTCACGCGGGCGGGTACCCGCGTCGAGTTCGTTAAAGGGCCTCGTGGAGACAGCCCGGAAGACCAGCTCATGGTCCAGTTTCAGGGAATGTTCGCGGAATATGAGAAGGCCCAGATCCTTGAGCGTTACCGGCGCGGGAAGGCGCACCGTGCCCGGGCGGGGTCGGTGAACGTGCTGTCCGGGGCGCCGTTCGGATATCGCTACCGTCGGCGGTCCGACCAGCTCGGCGCCGGCTACGAAGTTCTTCACCACGAGGCGATCCTGGTCACCGAGATGTTCCGTCGCTACGCCGACGAAGGCGTCTCCATTGCGGCGCTGGCCCGCTGGCTGACCGAGAAAGGCGTGCCGACCCGCACCGGCAAGAACCGCTGGGACCGGTCGGTGATCTGGGCCATGCTACGGAACCCCGCCTACAAGGGGACGGCGGTGTTCGGGAAGACGATGATCGACAACACGCCGGCCGGCCTGAACCGGGTAGCGCGGCTTCAGGGGCGTTCAACACCACGGCCGACCAGAGTCGTCGACCGGCCTCGTGACGAGTGGGTCGAGATCCCGGTGCCCGCCCTTGTCAACGAGGAGATGTTCGAACGGGTCGCGGCCCGCCTCGAGGAAAACAAGCGTTTCGCGCCCCGCAACACGAAGACGACCCCCTCACTGCTGCAGGGCCTCGCAGCGTGCTCGGCCTGCGGTTACGGCTACTACCGCACCTCGACACGGACCACGAACAAGAAGATCTACTACTACCGGTGCCTCGGTTCCGACGACTACCGCTACGAGAACGGCCGTGTGTGCTGGAACAAACCGGTCCGCGCCGACTATCTCGACGAGACCGTCTGGGAACACATCACAAAACTGATCAGCGATCCGACCTTGATCCGTGCCGAGATCGACGGCCGGCTGCGCCAGGCTCGTGATGCGGATCCCGCCAAGCGTGAGCGCGGACAGGTCGAGCTCGCGCTCACGAAGACCACTACCGCCATCGCCCGCATGATTGAGGCGTTCCAGGAACAGCTGATCACCCTTGACGAGCTCCGCGGAAGAATGCCCGAACTCCGCACCCGCGAAGCGAACCTCCGCGGCCAACTCGACGCTCTCGACAGCCAGATCGCCGACCGCGATCTTTACCTCGCCCTCGCAACCGACCTCGAGGGATTCCTGTCACAGCTGAGCGAGAACGCGAAAAGCGCCGATATCGCCGATCGCCAACGCGTCCTGCGGCTGCTCGTCAAGAACGTTCTCATCGGCCCCGAGAAGATCACAATTCGTCATCGCATCCCACTTCGCCAGCGATCATCAGACCGCGATGCTCCGGCCGCCAGCACCGACACGGAGGGCGACCGGAAGGCTGGTTGCCAAGTGCGTTGGGGGCGTAATCACACCACCTTGGGGAACTCCCTCGGTGGTGCGGCGATACCCGTCTGGGCCGATCACGCCCGCCGTCAGCCATCCGGCCACCACTTCCCGCCCCGGGAAGCTGCCCAGCAGCCCAAGCATGTGAT
>NZ_JBFLUG010000328.1:0-2490 GCF_041008525.1 Parafrankia sp. FMc2
CCGACCGGCCCCGCCCGCGCTGCCGACCAAGGCGTGGATCAACCAGCCCCCAGCGATCATCGAGACCGAGGAGGCGCTACCCACAAACCAAGCAGCCTGATGTCTCATCGGGATTGACAGGCTCCGGGGCGAGGGGCCTGGTGCCTGTCGGGAAGGTAGGCCACCGCTTCTGGGCGCGCAGCACGATCATGCTGCGGTTGGTGACGACGACGATCCGGGGGCCGATCACGTAGTAGGTGAGCGCGGGCCACAGGAGGATGTAGGACGCGACGAGCCAGCAGAGGACCACGGGCATCAGCAGAAGGATGCCATAGCCGACGAGGTTGAAGAGCACGTAGCCGAGCCAGTAAAAGAGCTGGTTGCCGACCTCGGGCGCCAGAAGGTAGCCGACCACGACGAGCGTGTAGCCGAATGCGGGCACCAAAATACGCAGGTACGGTGTGCGTGTCTGGGCCATGAACACCTGGCTGACTTCTTCGCCGGGTTCCAGGTAGGGCCGCACGCGGAAGGCGATGGTGCTGTGTAGGGCCATCTCGCTGCCGAGTGTAAACGCGCATCGGTCGGAGTGCAGCCGGTGATCGGCCCACCATCCAGACGATCATCTGGGTGAAAGTCCGAGGCCAGGGACGGTTCGCGCTCAGCCCCGCGGCCGGCGACTGTCAGGGGATCGACCGGGGCGGCTGGACCTGGCCGGTGACCGCACCGAGTGAGACGGTCCCGCCGTGAACTCCCGTGGCCGTGGCGGTGATGCTGACGCGGTCGTCATCCTGCAGGAAGGTGCGGACGGTACCGTCGGGAAGCTCCAGCGGTTCCCGGCCGCCCCAGGTCAGCTCGATGAGCGACCCACGTTGATGCTGTTCGGGGCCGGAGACCGTCCCGGACGCGAACAGGTCGCCGGTACGCAGCGAGGCCCCGTTGACCGTCAGGTGCGCCAGCTGCTGGGCCGGCGTCCAGTACATCAGCCCGAAGGGCGGGCGGCTGACCAGGTGCCCGTTGATCCGCACCTCCATCCGGATGTCCAGGCCCCACGGTGCCGTCGCGGCGTCGTCCAGGTAGGGGAGCAGTGCCACCTCGCGGGCAGGGGGCGGGATCCGGGCCGCCGCCAGCGCCGTGAGCGGCACGACCCAGGGGGAGACCGAGGTCAGGAAGGACTTCCCCAGAAAGGGGCCGAGCGGCACGTACTCCCAGGACTGCAGGTCACGCGCGGACCAGTCGTTGACGAGGCACACTCCGAACACGTGCTGGTCCAGCTCTTCCAGCGCTACCGGCCGGCCCAGCGGCGACGGTGCCCCGACGACGAACCCGATCTCCGCCTCGATGTCCAGCTGCTGCGACGGCCCGAACGTGGGTGGGCCGTCCACGGGCCCCCTGCGCTGGCCATGCGGGCGGGCCACCGGAGTGCCGGACACCACGACGGTTCCCGAGCGCCCGTGGTAGCCGAGGGGCAGGTGCAGCCAGTTGGGAGTCAGCGGCGCGCCGCCGGGACGGAACAGGCGGCCGAGATTCTCCGCATGGTGCCGCGAGCTGTAGAAGTCGACGTAGTCGGCGATCGTGACAGGCAGGTGAAGGCGCGCATCCTTCACGGGGACGAGGTGTGGTTCGACCAGGGAACGGTTCCGCTCCTCGGTCAGCCATCCGACCAGATCGGCGCGTAGCGCCTGCCACCGTCGCGGCCCCAGGGCCAGGAAGGCGTTCAGCGATCCCGTGGCGTGGACGGGGTCGCCGGTGAGACCGGCCAGATCCAGCACCCGGTCACCGATCGCCACCCCCGTGCGAGGCCGGCCGTCGCGCTGCGTGGAGAACACGCCGTAGGGCAGGTTCTCCAGGCCGAACCCGTTGTCGGCGGGAACGTCGCCGTCCAGCCAGCTCGCGGCGGGCGCTGTCATACGGCGTCGTCCGCGTCGTCCGAGCCGTCCGAGCCGTCCGCGTTCGCGCCGTCTGCGTCGTTCGCCCGCCGCAGCCCGAGGGCGACGAGGTCACCGACCGGTTCGGCGACGCTGCAGGTGCCGAAGGAGGTGAACAGCGCCCGGGCCCGCTGGGCATCGGCAGCGGACCAGGCGCCGATCTCGCCCGCCAACGCCGCGCCGTCCCGGCAGCCGAGAATGTCGGCGACGGCGACACTGCCGGCGCCGGTGGCGGCGGCCCGCGCCGCGATGAGAACGTTGAGAAACCCGTGGTGCTCGAAGCCGGTGGTGGCATCCGTGTGCCGCACCGCGTGATGCAGCCCGGCTGTGCATCGGAAGGGCAGGTTCCGAGCGGCACATTCCACGACTGCCCGGGCCAGCTCACCCCCGCCGGGGAAGAGGTCGGCCCGAGGGCCGCCCGTACGCAGCTTGAGCCGGTGGCCGGCGGCGGCCAGCTCGTCCAGCGGACGGCCCTGCGCCGCGTCGCAACGCACCTCGATCGACGCGGTGACACCCGCGGGCAGGCCAGCCGCCAGCAGGGCCAAGGCGTCACGCGGGGACGTGGCCCCCGTCCCCGCGTGACGCC
>NZ_JBFLUG010000329.1:0-2488 GCF_041008525.1 Parafrankia sp. FMc2
GGCTTCGTGCTGGCCTGGTCCCGGTGGCGCCGCCGCCACCAGGCACGCGCACAAGCCAGCCACTATCGCCGCCAAGCCGCAGCACTCCAACTCAACTGATCACAAAAGTCGGGCTGGAGTACTAGGCCGCCTGGGCCTGTTTGGGAAGTTCATCGGGGGAGCCATTCGTTGATCGTGGCGATGGTGACCGTCGCTCATGGCGGAACGGCGAACTGTCGTACCGGGTCGCGACAGCCCGGTGGCGTTTGAGCCGATCGATGCCACATTCCACGTCCTGGCGTCGAGTCCACCGACGCCGACCAGAACATCCACATCGCCCAGGAGCGGGGCCTGCCGGTCCGCCGGCGGGTCGAGGACATCCCGGCTACCGAGCCACCCAGCGACGAGCGCGCGGCAGCCGGATTCCGGACGAGTACCACCAGACACCGACAGGCCCCGCCGCCGTGGCGGTTCCGGGTCAGGCCGATTCGGTCGGCAGGCCAGCCGCCACCCAGTCCTCGATGCCCTCGCGGTACTTGCGGACGTTGAGGTAGCCGAGCGCGGTGAGCCGGTCGGCGACCTGACCGCTGTTCGGGCAGGCAGGGTTGGAGCAGTAGGTGACGATGGCGGTGTCACGGTCCGGCAGCACGGCCGATGCCCTGGCGTCGACCTCCTTGGGGCGCAGGGCGAGGGCGCCGGGCAGGTGCTGCTGCGCGAAGTACTCGCCACCCAGCGCGTCGACGACGGTCACGTTCCCGGCGGCGATCGCCGCCTTCAGCTCGTCGCGGGTAATGAGTGCGGTCATGCTCCTACCTCCAGATAATCGGACTATAGTCCGGTTGTGCAGGAGAACCTTAGCGGACCGCAGTCCGTTTGTGCAACACCGTTGGAGCTGCTTCGCACCCCGCCGCCCAGGGAACGAGCTGACGCCGCGCGCAACCGGGTCGCCGTGCTGGACGCCGCCGCCCGGCTGTTCGCCGAGCACGGAGTGGCTGCGGTCTCCCTGGACCAGATCGCGGCGGCCGCCGGGGTGGGCAAGGGCACCCTCTTCCGCCGCTTCGGGGACAAGGCGGGCCTGGCGGTCGCACTGCTCGACACGCGGGAGCAGATCCTGCAGGAGGCGATCCTGCACGGGCCGCCCCCACTCGGCCCCGGAGCGGCGCCCACCGAACGGCTCACGGCGTTCGTCGACGCATACCTCGACTACCTGCTGGAGCACCTGGACCTGGTGCGGATGTCGGAGACCGCGACACCCGGAGCCCGCTACCGGATCGGGGCCTACCGGTTCTGGCACCGACACGTGGCGATCCTGCTGGATGGCGTACCCGATCCGGACCTCGCCGCGCACACCCTGCTCGCCGCGCTCGCCGCCGACCACGTCGCCGCGCTGCTGGCGGAGCTCGGCGAGCCCCGCATCAGAACCGGCCTGCACCGCCTCGTCGAGAAGTACCCCGCATGACGCCGCCGTTCTCCGGCCATGCCGGTCCCAGGATCCACCGTGCTCGGTTCGACGAGCTCCCGCCGCGTGTCCTGTACGCCCTGTTGCGGCTGCGGGCCCAGGTCTTTGTCGTGGAGCAGCGGTGTGCCTACCAGGATCTCGACGGCCGGGACCTGGAGCCGGCGACACGACACCTGTGGCTGGCCGCGGAGCCGGCGGAACCGCTCGCCTACCTGCGGGTGGTCGAGGAGGCCGACGGGCTGCGGATCGGCCGGGTGGTCACGGTCGCCCACGCACGCCGCGGTGGCCTCGCCGACCGGCTGCTCACCACCGCGCTCGGCGACGCGGGCGGCGGGCGGCCGGTGGTCCTCAGTGCGCAGACGTCCGCCGTCGGGCTGTACACACGCCACGGTTTCGTGGCTGCCGGCGAGGAGTACCTCGAGGACGGCATACCGCATGTCCCGATGGTCCGGCCGGCGGGCGCCTCCGGGAACCTCCGTGCGGGCGGCGGTGGATGACACTGCCGCGGACTGCGGGCCTTCTCGTCGACGGAAAGTTTGGTGTTCGCTGTCAGCGGCAGCCCCGAATTTCTCCGAAGAATGCCACTGACCTGGATCGCACGGGATAGCCCCGCGATGGTCCGCCGTTGGGAGGACAACGCTGAGGTCGGGAATTCCGGGCCCTGATTGATGCCCGCTCCGGGCGCCTCGCGCGCTTCGCGCGAACGGTCACTATCCTCCGCTGCGGGAGGGGTCGGGCTGCCCGCCGCCGCATTCTTTCGGCGGAGGGGAGCCCGGGCGCGAAACGCCGCGGATGACCGTCGCGGCGTCAGGAGACCACCAGTCGTCGCTCCCCGGAGGATCCAGATGACCTCACCCCCACGACCGTTCGCGGGCGTCACGCTCGCCGCAGCCACGGCCGCGGCCGGACTGCTGATCGCCGGTTGCCAGGTGGGTGTGCCGACGCCAGGATCATCGGCGCCGACGTCCAGCGCGACCCCGGTCCTTCCCTCGGCCACCCCGACGCAGCCGACGTCGCCGCCGAGCACCGCTCCCCCGACGACCCCCGGCC
>NZ_JBFLUG010000032.1:0-69715 GCF_041008525.1 Parafrankia sp. FMc2
GAACGATCATCCCAGGTGGCGGGTGCGCCCCCTTCCTGGACCAGATCGCCGCTACGCACCGTCACGGCCACACGTCACGGCCAGTAGTTCGGCAATCACGATCCCCGGTCAACTACGAAGAGCCGGAAACCGTGATCGGCCGTTCGGGCCCGACCGCGTGCCCGGGCACGGAAACCCTGGCACGGAAGCCCAGGAGGCGAATCCGTCGTTCGACGGCCTACGCGGGCGTGTCCGGATCACCGTCAGTCTGTCGCCACGACATCGCCTGTTCTTATATACGAACTATTTAGCGTATGTAAGTACCTTAGCGAGAGACCACGGAGGGGTCAACGCATCATGGCCAGCGAACTGCCAGCACGCAACACACAACCAGCCAAGCCTGATCGGCTCGGCCGGGCACCTCCGACCCGGTCGGGACACCCGGTCGGGACACCCGGTCGGGTCGGAGGCCGGGCCGCAGGCCTGCGGCCGGGTGGACGACGGCGACCGGGCCTCGTGACCTGGCTCGCGTTCCGTCGTCCTCGGATGTGCTCGTCCTTGGCGGTGCTCCTCCTTGACGGTGCTCCTCCTTGGAGGCGCAGTCGACTCGGCTAGGCGTCGACAGCAGTCGCGACGCTGGTCTTCTCCCACTCCGCCAACTCCGCGAGCTGCGCCTCCAGCGTGTCGCGGAAGAGAGTCACGGCGTCCTGGCCGAGTACGAGCAGGGCGGGCGGCGACGCCGACTCGACGGCCATGATGATCGCCTCGGCTGCCTTCGCCGGGTCACCCGGCTCGGTTCCGTGCGTCGTGTCGTTCTCCTTGCGGCGGCGCCCGGCCGTGGCGGCGTAGTCACCGATCGGCGTCTCGGCCTGGCGGAGCGAGCGCCCCGAGAAGTCGGTGCGGAAAGCGCCAGGCTCGACGATCATCGCGTGGAGGCCGAGCGGCTCGAGCTCCCTGCGCAGCGAGCCGGTCAGGCCCTCAAGCGCTCCCTTGGTCGCCGAGTAGTAGCCCGATCCCGCCGGGCAGATACGCGCGCCGATCGACGAGATGTTGACGATCGCACCGCGCCGGCGCGCGCGCATGCCAGGAAGCACCGCCCTGGTCATCGACACCGCGCCGAAGAAGTTGGTGGCGAACAGCTGGCGGACGTCGTCGTCGTCGCCTTCCTCCACAGCGGCCCGGTATCCGTAGCCGGCGTTGTTGACGAGCACGTCGAGGCCGCCGAACCGCTGCTCGGTCTGCTGCACGGCGCGCGCGACCGCTGCGCTGTCGGTGACGTCGAGCGCCAGGGCGAGCGCTCGCTCAGGACGGGCCTCGGCGAGATCGGCCACGCGGGCGACATCCCGGGCTGTGGCGGCGACGTTGTGGCCGTGGTCGAGAAGGGCCTGCGCGAGCGCGCGCCCCAGGCCCGAGGAACACCCTGTGATCAACCAGGTCGACATGGCATGAGCTCCTTCTCTCGGGGGCGGGTTCCTGCCACAGGCTCAGTACCCCGACTCGGAGCCGTAGTAGGTCGGCTTGCGCGGGGTGTAATGCTCCTCCAGAGCGGTGACCTCGTCGTCACTGAGATCGAGCTCGAGTGCCGCGACGGCGTCGGAGAGATGGTGCGGCTTGGTCGCGCCGACGATCGGGGCGGTCACGACCGGGTTGCGCAGCACCCACGCCATCGCCACCTGGGCCATCGAGACTCCCCTCGACTCGGCGATGCGCTCGACCGCGTCAATCGTGCCGCGGTCACTGTCGAGGAACAGCGGGGTGCCGGAGGAGTCGGCCTTCGGGTTCAGTGTTCCGCGGGTCGTGCTCACGTTCCCCCACGGCCTGGTCACCAGGCCGGCGGCGAGCGGCGACCACGGCAGGCTGCCGACACCCTGATCCGCCAGCAGGGGGAACATCTCGCGTTCCTCCTCCCGGGCGACGAGGTTGTACTGGTCCTGCATGGAGATGAACTTCGTCCAGCCGTGCAGCTGCGCGGTGTACTGCATCTTGGAGAACTGCCAGGCCCACATCGAAGAAGCGCCCAGATAGCGGACTTTCCCCGATTTGACGGCGTCGTGCAAGGCCTCCATCGTCTCCTCGACGGGGGTGAGCCGATCGAACCGGTGGATCTGGTAAAGGTCGATCCAGTCGGTGCCGAGCCGTCGGAGCGATGCGTCGAGCTGCTCGAAGACGGCACGGCGCGAGAGGCCCCGGCCACCCGGGCCGGTGCCCATCGGCGCGAACAGCTTCGTCGCGATCACGACCTGATCGCGGCTTGTGTACCGCTTCACGGCGTCGCCGGTGATCTCCTCGGAGCTTCCCTTGCCGTAGGTGTTGGCGGTATCCCAGAAGTTGATGCCGAGCTCGATCGCCTGCTTGAAGATCGATGCGGCGGAATCGGTGTCCAGCGTCCAGTCGCGGCCCGTACCCGGCCGGCCGAAACTCATGCAGCCGAGCGCGATGCGGCTGACCTTCAGCCCAGAGGTTCCAAGGTTGGCATAGTCCATGGTGAATCCTTCGACAACGTTGACGAGGACGACAGACGGCAGCCGGAATGCTTCCGGCCGACCAGGGCGTTGCCGTCGCGGAGCCGGTGAGGCCTCCGGTTCCCGCGGGCAGCAGCGCGTAGTGCCCTGTGACGCCGTAGGCCGACATGCGGCTCGGCCTACCCGATCACTGTGCCTGCACCGAGGTTCAAGGTCGGTGCGGAAGGCGTGACGCCACGCTAGAGCTGCCGCCCGCCGTCGTGGGAGCGCCTGTCAGTACCCCCCAGGGCCGGCGGCATCCTCGGCTTCCGGGACGTCCGGTCAGGTGCCGGGACGTTCCGGTCAGTTCCCGGCGCGCCCGGTCAGTGCAGAGCGGCTTCGAAGGCGAGGAAGGTGCCGAGCGCCGCCTCGACAACCGCGTCAGCCCGTTGGCGGTCCGTGCCCACCCATCGGCGCAGGACAACGCGCAGGTCCCGCCAGCGGCGGCCGGCCTGGTCCCCGTACGGGGTGAAGTAGGAGGTCGCGTCGGCCAGGTCCGCGCGGGTACTCAGACTGCGCGCGATCAGCTGGCCGCCGAGGGTCGCGCCCTCGGTGACGTACAGCGTGCCGAAGCCGAAGGTGAAATCGTTCCCCGCCGGTATGAGCGCGGCCGGGAGCGGGGTCAGCCCCTCGGGGGAAATGCCGAGCGTGCTCAGGTCGCGGGTCAGTCGGCCGAGCTTGCGACGCCCCGGCCAGTCCAGCAGTGGATCTTCGAACCCCCCGAACAGAGCCTCTAGTCGAGGTTCCAACGCCGTGTGGAGGCGATAGAAGGAGATCATCAGATCGCGGTAACGGCCGGCCGGGATGTCCGGGTCCGCCAGCCCCAGGCCAGCCTCCACCCGCTCGTGCACGGCTGCCGTGGAGCGGCGCAGGCAGGACATGATGTCGTTGTCACCGCGGGAGGCGGTCGGACCGCCCGCCCCGGGCTCCTCGTGGACCTCCGTCGCCGCGCCGAGGTCCGCCGCGCTTACGCCCGTCGCCGCGCCTGTGTCCACCCTCCCAGGGTAGCGAGGCCATGGTCGGCGCGGGCCGATTTCCGGTCGCCGCCGGATCGGTGGTGGCGCCGGGCCGGCCGGCCCGGCGCCACCACCCAGGGGCGACAGGCCCGTGGTTCAGGGCCTGCGACGCAGGACGACCACGGTGGTGTCGTCGGTGCCATCCGGATCGCGGCAGGCCTCGAACAGGGTCGCGGCCAGCTCCGCGGGGCTGGACGTGGCCGCGTTGTCCACCGCGAGGCGGAGAAGACGCGCCAGCCCGGTGTCCGGTGCCTCGCTGCGGCGTTCGACGAGGCCGTCCGAACAGAGAACCAGGGTGTCGCCAGGGCACAGGGCGACGTCGGCGGTGGGCGGGGCGTCGGCCGTCCCGTGATGGGTGGCGAACGCCCACGCTCCCAGTGGCGGCGCGACCGGCACCTCGAGCAGCCGAGGTTCGCCGGCCGCTGGGACGTGGAGCGGCAGCGGGTGGCCGGACGAGGCGACCTGGGCGGTGGCCGTGGTGGTGTCGAGGAGGACGACCACCGCGGTGGCGAGGGCCTCCGGCAGCAGTGCGCCCGTCAGCCGGTCGAGGCGGCGGAGTGCCTCCCAGGCCACGTGTGTCCCGGAGCCGCCGTCAGCCGGAGCGACGCCGTCAGTCGGAGCGACGCCGTCGAACGCGGAGTCGACCAGGTAGGCGCGCAGCGCGTTGCGCAGCTGCCCCATGGTTCCCGCGGCCGTGATCCCGTGGCCGGCGACATCGCCGATCACCAGGGCGATGGTGCCGTCGGGCAGCGCAAAGGCGTCGTACCAGTCGCCGCCGACCCTGCCGCCGGGGGCGGGGCGGTAGAGCGCGGCCAGGTCGAACCCGGGGATGTCGGGGAGGGCCTGCGGCAGCAGGCTCTGCTGGACGGTCTCCGTGAGCCGGGCCGACCGGCGGGCCCGGTCGTACATGATCCGGGTCAGCTCGCGCCGGAGATCGGAGGCGATTCTGACCTGCGTCTCGGTCCACGGACGCGACCGCAGCCGCACCGTCTGCCGCCACCGTTCGAACGAACGCCGCGGGCTGAGCCGGACGCTGTCCCCTTCCAGCGCATGCAGGTGCTTGTTGTGCGGGTCGCCGCCCCAGTCGACCGTCTGGACCGTCTCCGGCCGCACCCAGACCACCATCTCGTCGGGCGAGAGCCGGACACCGAGGACGCCGCACGCGATGTCCCGGTACGGCTCGAACCGGTCGTGGCGCAGCGCCACCGCATCCTCGACGACCAGCCCGTCGCCGTCGTCCAGTTCGGCGAGCATCTCGCGCAGCACGTCCCGTGGCGGCACCTGCCCCGCGGTGCGCCAGACCCCGCCGATCTGCGCCGCCACCCCGCCGGCGGGGACGAGCGCGCGCAGGTCGGGCTCACCACCGATCAGCGTGGCGGCCAGTCGGGCCTCGCTCTCCTCCTGCTCCAGGACGAGAGCCAGGCGATCGAGCGCCAACCGCGCGCTGACCAGCTGCTCGAGCTGCTGGCCGTCCTCGCGGGCGACCAGCCGAAGCGACAGGACGTGCCCGAGGAACTCGGCGGCGGCGCACACCTCGTAGGGCGGCTCGTGCGGGCCCGCGTAGTGGTGGCACGCGAGCATCCCCCACAGGCGCCCGGCGCGCAGCAGGGAGACCGACATCGACGCGGTCACGCCCATGTTGCCCAGGTACTCGAGGTGGATCGGCGAGACGCTGCGCAGCCACGCGTCGCCCATGTCCAGCGGACGTCCCGTGTGTGGGCTCACCGCGGGCACGAGCGGCACCGGCCGGTAGGAGATGTCCGGGATGAGCCGCAGCCAGGAACGCTCGTAGAGCGCCCGGGCCTGGGCCGGGATGTCGGTCGCCGGGTAGTGCAGCCCCAGGAAGCTGTTCAGGTCCTCGCGGCGGGCCTCGGCGACGACCTCACCGTTCCACTCCGGGTCGAACCGGTACACCATCACCCGGTCGAAGCCGGTGAGCCGGCGCACCTCCTCCGCCGCCACCTCGTACAGTTCGGCCAGCGAGGTCGTCCGGTCCAGGCGCAGCACCGCGGTGCGGGTGCGCTGGTAGGTGTCGGCGAACGTCAGCGGGCGCCGGCTCACCGTCGGTACGAGCTCGACGACGACCATCCCGTCGACCCGGTGCAGCACGGCGTCGCAGACGACGTCCACCCCGCGGACGGTGAGCACCAGGTCGGTCGGGCCGGCCTCCCGCAGGTCGAACGAACTCGCCACGGTTCTGCGCAGCAGTTCGGCGGGCCCGGAGCCCACGAGCGTCTCCAGCGGGGCGCCGACCGCCCGTTCTGGCTCCACGCCGAGGACGGCGCCGCAGTTCGCCGAGACGTGCACCACGGTCAGGCCGGGCTCCACCAGCGCCAGCAGAACACCGTGCGGCTGGATGCTGCCAGGAATGTGAATGGGCTCCCGATCGCAGTTCTCGAGGGTGACGGGAGCTCCCGCGAAAAGCAGGTCAGTGGGACCACCCGACATATCTGATGCCTTCCTGTCCCGCTCCGGCCGGTCCCTCTCCGTCGAACGACAGGCATGACGGCGCTACGGGAGCTGACCGAGGCCCGGCAGCCCGTCACACCTCCTGCCCGGGTGCAGGAACACTTAATCCCTCGGGAAAGGGGGCACGCCACACCCCTGGGGGTGGTTTCCGGCACCCATCGCGGATGGTAGGCCGCTAACCATGGCAGACGGGGCACCCAGGCCACTCACCGTGGCACTCGTGGACGACTACGAGGTGGTGCTGGCCGGCATCGCCCGCATCCTCGCGCCGTACGAGGACCGCGTGCGCGTCGTCGAGATCGACGCGAACCGGCCCGTCGTCACCGACGTCGACGTCGTGCTGTACGACTCGTTCGCCCAGCCGGAGGCCGGCGGGGACGAGATCGCGGACATCGTCGCCAACCGGCACGCGGGCCGGCTCGTCATCTACACCTGGAACTTCGACCACACGCTGGTGGAGGGCGCCCTGGCCCGCGGCGCGAGCGGCTACCTGTCGAAGACGCTGCCCGCCCGCGAGCTCGTCGCCGCGCTGGAGGCCGTGCACGCCGGGGAGGTCGTCGTCAGCCCACCGCCGCGCTCGCGGGTGATGGCCGGCCTGGACTGGCCCGGGCGCAACGAGGGCCTCACCGAGCGGGAGGCCGAGGTCCTCGCGCTGATCACCCAGGGCCACAGCAACGCCGAGGTGGCACAGATCAGCTGCCTGAGCCCGAACACGGTGAAGTCCTACATCAGGGCGCTCTACCGCAAGATCGGCGTCGCGAGCCGCACCCAGGCGGTGCTGTGGGGGGTGGAACACGGCTTCGCCCCCGACCACCACCGCAGCCAGTCCTGGCGCGCCGGACGGTGAGCGGCGCGGAGACCCGCGCACTACCTTGTCGACCATGGGACGGGAGTTCGACACCGAAACGCGTCGGATGATGCGGGCGAACGAGGCCAACTGGGACGCCCGCGCTCCGGTGCACGTCGCGAGCGCCTTCTACGGTCTGGACGGCACCCGCGATCCACTCGGCTGGTTCGCCCCGTTCGAATGGGAGGACCTCGGCGAGCTGGCCGGCCGGGACGTCGTGCATCTGCAGTGCCATCTCGGTACCGAGACCCTCGCTTTCGCGCACCGGGGGGCCCGCACCACGGGTCTGGACTTCTCCGGGGAATCGATCGCGCAGGCACAGGCCATCGCGGTGCGGGCCGGCGCCGACATCCGCTATGTCCAGTCGGATGTGTACGCCGCGGCTGACACGCTCGGTGAGAGCAGTTTCGACGTCGTCTACACCGGCAAGGGCGCGCTGTGTTACCTCCCGGACCTGCCTCGGTGGGCCACCGAGGTCGCACGGCTGCTGCGCCCTGGCGGCCGGCTGTACCTGGTGGAGTTCCATCCCCTGTTCAACGCGCTCGGTCCCAAGCCGGCGCCGGGAGCGGGTGAGGAGCTGGTGCTGCGCCACGACTACCTGGCCGGCCGGGGCCCGATCGAACGCGACGCCACCTTCACCTATACCGACGGGCCCGCGCTGGCGAGTGCGACGGTCGCCTACGAATGGATGCACGGGCTCGGCGAGGTGATCAACGCGCTGGTCGGCGCGGGCCTTGTCGTGACCGGCCTGCGGGAGTCGGCGGCGCTGCCCTGGCCGCGCTGGAAGCGCATGGTCCGCGGGGATGACGGCTGGTGGCGGCTACCACCGGACGCCCCTCGCATTCCGTTGCTCTACGCGCTCACGGCCGGCCCGAGCGGCCCGCCCCGCCCGTCAGCGCCCAGGTGACCAGGTACTGCTGGCTGTTACCGGGCTGGTCGAACCACGGGCGGATCGGCCCGCTGAACACGTGGCCGACGTGGCGAGGAACAGCCCACCCGCGGCCAGCGACATGAGCATTCCGCGAAAGAGCACCCGCTGCTCCCGTGGTCCCCGAAATCGACAGTCGACCACGGAGAGTGCCACAACCAGAACGCCGCCCCGGAACGGTAGCCGCGGCGTCCGCCGCCTCTCCCGGTGAACAGGAGAGACTGCTTTCGGACACCGCCGTCACCTCAACCGGGGCGGCGTTGTCTGGTCAGACGACTCAGACCGTGACGGGGAGCTTCATCGCCTCGGCGAGGTTTCCGCCCATCACCTTGATGATGTCCTCCTTGGGCAGGCCCACGAGCTCATCCACATAGGAGATGGGGTCGGACATGCCCTCGGCGTGCGGGAAGTCGGAGCCGAAGACGATACGGTCCGGGCCCAGCAGGTCGATGAGACCGCGCGGGTTCTCCTCGAAGAACGGGTGGATCCAGATGTTGCGCTTCAGCACCGTGATCGGGTCCTCGTCGTAGAGCTTCGGGCTCTTCGCGTAGGACTCGCCGGCCGCCTCCACGAAGGGGCGAACCCAGCCCGAACCGTTCTCCACCGGCAGGATCCGCAGGGTCGGGAAGCGGCTGAGGAGGCCGTGCCCGATCAGCGAGGTGACGGTGTCGAAGATGCCGCGGTGCTGCTTGTTCATGATGTCTTTGAAGGCGGTCGGCGAGGCGAACGGCAGGTGCTCACCGTCCGGCCGGCCCTCCCACATGTTGTAGTAGCGGGTCAGACCGTCGTCGGAGGAGTGCAGGCCGACGGTGATGTCAGCCTCGACGACCTTCTCCCAGAAGGGGTCGAACTCCGGCAGCGCGAACGAGCGGAAGCCCTCGTAGCCGGGTACCGGCGCCGGCCGGATCAGGATGATCTTCGCTCCGCGCTCGACCACCCACTCCAGCTCCTTGATGGCCTCGCTGACGATCGGCAGCGTGATCACCGGGGTCGCGAAGATCCGGTCCTCGTAGTTGAAGCTCCACTGCTCGTGCATCCACTGGTTCAGCGCGTGGACGACCACGTGGGTGGCCTTCGGGTCCTCACGCAGCCGGTCCTCGAGCAGGCTCGCCAGCGTCGGCCACATCAGGGCCCGGTCGATGCCCAGCTCGTTCATCAGCTTGAGCCGGGGCTCCGGGGCGAAGAACGCCTCGGGCGAGCGGATCGGCTTGCCCATCAGCTCCCGGGTGGACTTGCCCTCCGGGTTGCCGTTCTTGAAGTAGTCCTCCCAGGCACCCGGCCGCGCGACGACGTTGAAGGTCGGGTTCGGGATGTACTCGGAGATCACCCCGCGCACCGCGATCTTGTCGCGACCGTTCACCTGCACGTACTTGATCAGGCCTTCGTGTTCCTTCGGCAGGAACTTCGTGAAGGCATCCACTGTCTCGTACATGTGGTTATCCGCGTCGAAGACAGGGAAGTCGACATCTGTCCTGGGCATGACTACCTCCGTACGCTGGCCGGAACCCCACCAGCTCGACACCGCGAGGTAGTCACCTGACTCCCGCGGTGAGGCCTCCGCGGGGCGGACACGCACCCACCCCGCACATCATCTCCGAATGATCCGTACGCTAGCACTTATTGACGTCGACGTCAAAATTAAGCTGTCGATCAACGCCGCCCCCCACAACGACGCGCCAGCCCGGAGCAGCGGGGGCCGGCAGCCGACGGGATGGAGGCCGGCCGGGTGGCAGCCGGAGCGGGGCCGCCACGGCAGGTCGTGTGGTAATCCACGGAAAAGCTCCGGGATTCCACTCGAGGATTTCTGCTTCCGCTGGTTGTGAGGGCTCTCGGGAGGGCGTCACACGCCATCGCATTCACGTTTCCGGCTGGCTCCCGCCTCTTCCACGCGACGCCCGTTTCTTCCGCGCGATGCCCGCGCCCACCGGTGCGATCATGGCCGTTCCGGGCGGCGGTGTCGTAGTATCCGGCCGCCCGCCGATGCGTCATCGATCGTTTTCGAGGAGCCCTGTCATGCAGCTCGATCACACCGCGGCAATCGTCACCGGAGCTGCCTCCGGGCTGGGTGCCGCCACGGCCGCGGCACTCGCCGGGCGTGGTGTCACCGTGTACGGACTGGACCTCGACAAGGCGGTCGCGGGCGCCAACCCCGCCGACGGCGTCCACCTGATCCCGACCGACGTCACGGACGAGGCGCAGGTCAGCGCAGCGATCGAGCGCATCACGGGCGAGGGCCGCCCGCTACGGCTCGCGGTGAACTGCGCGGGCATCGCCCCGTCGGCGCGCATCCTGTCCCGCCGCGGTCCGCATGACCTGGACCTGTTCCGGACCGTGCTGATGGTCAACCTGCTGGGCACGTTCAACGTGCTGCGGCTGGCCGCCGAGGCCATGAGCCAGCTCGACGCCGACGAGCACGGCCAGCGGGGGCTGGTGGTGAACACGGCGTCCATCGCCGCCTTCGAGGCGCAGATCGGCCAGATCGCGTATGCCGCCTCGAAGGCCGGGGTGGCGGGAATGACCATAACCGCGGCCCGGGATCTCGCCCAGTTCGGAATCCGGGTCATGACCATTGCGCCGGGCATTGTCGACACACCGATGATGGCCGGTTTCTCGGACGAGGTGCGGGCTGGGCTCGCCGAGACCGTGACCTTCCCGCGCCGGCTGGCCGAGCCCACCGAATACGCCCGGCTGGTTCTCATGATCGCCGATCACGACTATCTGAACGGCGAGACCATCCGCATGGACGGCGCGCTGCGGATGACCGCCCGCTGACCCACGCGGGTCGCCAGCGCGCCCCAAGCGGGCCGGGCGCGCGGCGCAGGCGCGGAGCGTGCCGTCGCAAGGAAAGCCCAAGCTGCCCGCCACACGCTGATCTCCGTCCTGTTCGACACCGATCGCCAGACGGAGGCGTCATGTCCACCCTCGTGCCCGATTCCTCGTCCCACGACCTGCCCCTCGCTCCGCGCCCCCTCGCCCAGGCGGCATCGCCCTCAGCCTCGGTCGCGGCCTCGGCTCCGTCGGCTCCCTCGGCGGCCGCGCTGGAGGCGGCGCTGGCGGACCTCGCTGGCCGCGTCCGCGGCGAGGTGCTGCTGCCCGGTACCCCCGGCTACGGCCAGGCCGCGACCCCGTGGAACGTGGCGGTCCCCTCCGCGCCGGTGGCGGTCGTCGTCGCGGCGGCCACGGCCGATGTGGTGAGCGCCGTGCGCTTCGCCGACTCCCACGATCTTGCCCTCGAGGTGCGTGCGACCGGCCACGGCGCGCTCGCGCACGATCGACGCAGCCTGCTCGTGCACACCGGGCGCCTGCAGGAACTCGTGATCAATCCGGTGACGCGGCGAGCCCGGGTCGGCGCCGGGGTGCGCTGGCAGCAGGTCCTGGACGCCGCCGCGGCGCACGGGTTCGGGGCACTGGCCGGTTCGGCGCCGCATGTCGGCGTCGTCGGCTACCTGACCGGCGGCGGGCTGTCGCCGGTGGCACGCACGTACGGCTTCGGCAGCGATCTGGTGACCGCCTTCGAGGTCGTCACCGGTGACGGCGAGCTGCGCCGGGCCACCGCGACGGAGAACACCTCGCTGTTCTGGGCGCTGCGCGGTGGGAAGGGCGCGCTGGGCATCGTCACCGCGGTCGAGTTCGAGCTGCTGGACGTCGCCGAGATCTACGGTGGCTGCCTCTACTTCGACGGTGCCGACGCGGAGCGGGTGATCTCGGCGTGGCGGGTGTGGTCGGCGTCGCTGCCCGAGCAGGCGACGACCTCGCTGGCGGTGCTGCGGCTGCCGGCGATGCCGGCGGTGCCGCCGCCACTGGCCGGGCGGTGCACCGTCGCGGTCCGGTTCGCCTGGGTTGGTGACCCGGCCGACGGCGAGCGGGTGGCCGGGCCGATCAACACGCTGGCGTCACCGATCCTCGGCGGGCTGGGGGTGCTTCCGTTCAACGCCCTGGGCATGATCCACGCGGACCCGGTGGACCCGATGCCCGTCCACGAACGTTCGGTGCTGCTGCGGGAGCTGCCGCAGGACGCGGTCGACACGCTGCTCGCGCTGGCCGGTCCGCAGGCCGACTGCCCGCAGGTGATCGTCGAGCTGCGGCTGCTCGGTGGTGCGCTGGCCCGCGCCCCGCGTGAGCCGAGCGCCATCTGCCACCGGGACGCCGCCTACGCGGCACTGACCATCGGCATCGCCGCCCCGCCGGTCGTCGCGGCGACGACGGGGCACGCGGCGGCGGTGATGGCGGCGCTCGACCCGTGGTCCGGCGGAATCTCGACGCCGAACCTCGGCGCGAGCACCGACCCGGCGATCGTGGCGCTCAAGTACGACGCCGCGACCCTCGCCCGACTGGCGACTCTCACCGCGAGTTACGACCCGAACGCCCGCATGGTGGCCGCCGACCCGGTGCGCGCCGCAGCCGGTCTGGTCCAGTCCTGACGTCGACGGCGGCTCGGGCAGCCCCCCAGACCAGGTGACGGCATCATGAGGTGCGTGCCGTTCTACCACCTGTTCGGGCCGATCGAGGTCACCCGGGAGGGTGGGCCGGTCCAGTTCGGGGGTCCCAAGCAGCGGGCGGTCCTCGCCGCCCTGCTGCTGAACGCCGGCCGGGTCGTCTCCGTGGACCGCCTGGCCGACGCGGTCTGGGGAGACGAACATCCCCCGAGCATGCTGTCCAGCCTGCAGGCGCACATCTCCAACCTGCGGCGCCTGCTCCGGGACGGCGATCGGGCCACCTCGCCGATCGTGCGGCGTACCCCCGGCTACCTGGCGGACATCAGCCTCGAGGACCTCGACCTGCGGCTGTTCGAACGAGCCTGCGACGAGACCCAGGCCGCCGCGGACGCCGGCGACTGGCCGGGCACGCTGGCCGCCGCCGACCGCGCGGCGGCGCTGCGCCGGGGCCCGCTGCTCGCCGAGTTCAGTGACGAGCCGTGGGTGCGGGGCGCCGCGGCGGCGGCGGCCGAGCGGTGGGCGCAGTGCGAGCAGAACGCGGTCATCGGTCTGCTCGGCCTGAGCCGGGTCACCACCGCGGTGCTGCGCTCCCGCCAGCTGCTGGCCGACACCCCCCTCGCGGAGGGTGCCTGCCGGCTGCACATGATCTCGCTGTACCGGGCGGGACGCCCCGCCGAGGCGCTTGAGGTGTTCCGCGAACACGCCCGCCGCCTGGACGAGGAGCTGGGCCTGGAGGTCAACCCGGCCCTGCGCGACCTGCAGGGCGCCGTCCTTCGCCAGGATGCCGGCCTTGATTCCTGGCCCGGTCGGGCCAGCACCCCGGACCCCGCCGGCGCCTTCGGCGAAGTCGGAACCGCCCGCGCCGCGGGTGCCGCGGGCACCACGGATGAGGCTGCCACCGTGACACCCGGCGCCCCGGCCGACGGCCCGGTGACGACAGGCAACGGCGGGTTCCCGGCACCGGCACCGGCCGGGTCCGGCGGCCAGCGCGGTGACCTGGTCGGCCGCGTCCACGAGATCGCCGTCCTGGAGTCCGTTCTGGCCGAGGCGCTCACCGGCGACGGCCGCTGGGTGGTCCTGACCGGCCCGGCGGGGATAGGCAAGAGCCGGCTGGCGCAGGAGGCCGCCGTCCTCTGGGCGCGGTCGGGCGGAGCGGTCGCGCGGACCGGATGCCCCGACGACGAGGCGGTCCCGCCGTGGTGGCCGGTCCGCCAGCTGCTGCGCGATCTCGGCCTGGACCCGGACGCCGTTCTGACCCCGCCGACCGGCCTGGACGCCGACGCTGCCAGGTTCGGTGTCTACGACCGGGTGCTGACCGCGCTGTCCGCCGCGGCCCGGCACCGCCCGCTGCTGCTGGTCGCCGAGGACGTCCACTGGGCTGACCAGGCGTCGCTGCGGCTGCTCACCCATCTCGCGGCCGCCGGTCCGCACCCCGGGCTGGCCGTGGTCGCCACCGCGCGGGACGTCAGTGGTCGGCCCGCGCTGGACCGGCTGCTCGCCGCCACCGCCCGCGGGCACGGGTCGCGGCGCCTCGCCGTCCCCCCGCTGAGCGAGGGGGAGGTGGAGGAGCTGGTCCGCCGGGTCAGCGGGCAGGACATCAGCGCGGCCGCGGCCGCGGAGCTTGCGGAGCGGACCGGCGGGAACCCGTTCTTCGTCTGCGAGTACGCCCGGCTTCCCGAGCAGGAACGCGCCGGCGGGGAGGTTCCGGTCGCGGTGCGCTCGGTGCTCGGCCAGCGGCTCGCCGGCCTCGACCCGGCGGTGCTGCAGGTCCTGCGCGCCGCCGCGCTGATCGGTGACACGCTGGACATCGGCCTGCTCCGGGCGGTGACCCGGCTCGACCATGACGCGCTCGCCGACATGCTGGACGAGGCCTCCGACGAACATGTGATCGTCCAGGCCGCCGGCACCGGCCGGTACATGTTCGCGCACGCGCTGCTGCGCGACGAGGTGGTCGCCGGGATCTCCAGCCTGCGCCGCCAGCGCCTGCACCTGCGCATCGCCGAGGCGCTGGCCTCGGGGGACGGCGGCGAGACCCAGGCCAGGCGGGCCGCGCATCTGGTAGCCGCCTGGCCGTTGGCCGAGGCCACCGACGTCCTCGAGGCCTGCCGGGCGGCCGCACTCGACGCCGAGCGGCGCTGGCAGTCGGAGGCGGCGGCGCACTGGTGGGGGCAGGCGCTGGCGGTTCTCGACCAGAGCCACCGCGACCTGGACGTCGACCGCGACGAGCTGCTGGTGGCCCGGGTGAGCGCGCTGGCGCGCGACGGCCGGGGCCAGACCCTGCTCGACGTGGTCGACGCGGGCCTGCTGGATGCGGTGCGCCGCGGGCGGCTCGACTCCGCCGGCCGTCTCGCCGCCGCGCTGCTGCGGACCACCGGCTGCTGGCCCTGGCCGGCCCACGGCCACGACTCGGCTCCGCTGCTGGCCCGTCTGGCCGGTCTGGAGACCCTGGTCGCCGCCGACCCGGCGGCGCACGTGCGGATCCTGGCCGCGCTCGCGGTCGGCAGCACCTACGACCCGGACGGCACCGTCCCCGACCGGCTCAGCCGCCGCGCGATCGAGCTGGCCGAACGGCTCGGCGACGACGAATGCCTGGCGGACGCCCTGCTCGGCCGGGCTCTCACCTTCTCCGGGATCGCCCAGCGGGCCACCGAATCGATCGAGCTCCTCGCCCGGCTGGCGGACGTCCCGCATGCCGCCGCGCAGATCGACGGCGTGATCACACACGGTCTGCTCCACCTGGCGAAGTCCGCTCTGGGTGACCCGGCGGCCGCCGAGCACGCGCGTCTCGGCGCGCTCGGCAGCGACCTGCTCCGGCTGCCGGCCAGCCGGGTGCAGTTCCGCTGGGCGCAGGGCTCGCTGGCGCTGTGGCAGGACGACGATCTGGAAGGCGCCGAGCGGATCTACGACCAGGCCTTCGCGCTGCACCGCGAGACCGAGCTGTACCAGAGCGGCGTCTACGATTTCGCCCGGCTGACGCTGCGCTGGGAGCAGGGCCGACTGCACGAGCCGGACGACAAGGCGCCCCATGCGGTCAGCGCGCCGTGGGTGGTGGCGGTGCTCGCCGCCGCGAGGAACGACGCGGATGCCGACGAGCTGATCGCCGCGGCGGTCAGGCAGGTCGAACCGGTGGTCTGGACCACCCATGCGGCCCTGACGATGCTGGCCCACGCGGTCGCCGACCGGGGCCTGCGGGAGCACGTCGAGTCGCTGACCGCGCGGCTGGCACCGATCGCGGGCAGCATCGCCAACCTGGGCCAGTGCGGAACAGCCGGTCCGGTCGCGCTGGGCCTGGCCCGGCTCGCAGCGCTGGATGGCGACCTCCCAGCCGCCCAGGCGCACCTGCGGACAGCGGCGGAGGTCGCTGCCCGCTCGCACGGCATCGGTGCGCTCCTGCGCACCCGGCTGGTCGCCGCCCAGCTCGCCAGGCAGAGCGGCGATCCCGTCGACCCGGCCGAACTGCGCGACATCGCCAGACGGGCCGCCCACCGGGGCATGGCCGGCGTCGCCCGCGCGGCGGACGAGCTGCTCCGCTGAGCCGCACGGGCCGGGCGGTCCGGACAGGCCCGACGGCCAGACAGCCCGGCGGCCAGATGGCCAGATGGCCAGATGGCCAGACAGGCCAGACAGACCGGAGGCCCGCCGGACCGACGTCCCGTCGCGCGGCCGGGGCCTACTTCTTGAAGTTGGCGATGAACTCCGTGTCAGCGTTGATCTTTCCGGTTTTCGACGCGCCGCCCGGCTCCTCGCCCAGCGGCTCGTCCCGCCCGGGGAGGACCTCCGTGAAGAAGAGCTCCTCGTTCTTGATGAACTCCTTCTCCGCCGCGGGCACCATCTCGTCGAGCATCGCCGCTCCGACCGGACACGCCACCGCGCATGCCCCGCACTCGGTGCACTCGTCGGGGTTGATGTACATCTTGCGCCCGCCGGTGTAAATGCAGTCGGCGGGGCAGCCGCCGCTGAGGCAGCCGCCGTCCTTCACGTCGATGCACGCGGAGGTGATCACGAATGGCATGGCAGAATCGTCTCCAATCAGCCGAAAACTGCTCCGGCTCGCCGGCCACGGCGGATCCGTGACCGGCGGCCGGCGCACTTCAGCCGCGCGCCGACCAAAATGGGATCGAGCTCCGGCGAACCCGCATAGATTATTGGCGGGCGTTTGTCACGCCGACGCTTCCGGCGGTAAACGCGAGGTAACGAAGAAAAGCGGGCCTCATGTCCAGATGAATTCCGCGGACCGGTCTTCAGGATAATTCTTTGGAACTCTTACCGGAAAATTTTTTCCTGCCGGTACCGGCGGCGGCGGGGCGGCCGGGCTCCACCCGGGACCATCCGCCCGGCCGCAGCTTCCCGGCCGGCCCTTTCCGGTTCCGCCGGGCCGTCCCGCGCTCCGGTGGCGCTACCAGCGCTCGTGGTGGACGGCGGCGTCCAGCGGCCGCCGGGCCGCCCAGCCGTGGCGTTCCAGATCCGGTGTGATCTCCAGGTGGCTCACCGGGCCGAGGCACAGCCAGGCGACCGGACGCACACTGTCGGGTATCCCGAGCAGACCCCGGACGAACTCCTCGCGGTAGAAGGACACCCAACCGACGCCGAGATCCTCGGCGGTGGCGGCCAACCACAGGTTCTCGATGGCCAGGCACACCGAGTAGAGGCCGGCGTCCGCGATCGTGTTCCGACCGAGGACGGCCGGGGCCCCGCGCGCCGGGTCGTAGGTGACCACGAGGGAGAGAGTGGACTCGAGTATTCCGTCAATTTTTATGCCGGCGAACCGCGCCGCCCGCTCACCGGTGAGCGTGTCGGCGAAGATCTCCCGCTCGCGGCTGACGTGCGCGTGCATGGCCGTCTTCGTCTCCCGGCCTTTGACCAGGACGAAGTCCCACGGCTGCGTCAGCCCGACGCTGGGCGCGGCGTGCGCCGCGGCCAGCACCCGGCGCAGGGTGCCCGCCGCGATCGGCTCGCCGGTGAACTGCCCGCGGACGTCCCGCCGCCGCCCGACGACCTCGTAAAGGCCGGCGGCAGCGGACGGGACATGCGGCACGTCCGGAAAAGACCGGGCGCTCGGAAACAGCGGGACGGGCAGATCAGGAACGGGCAGATCAGGAACGGACGAATCAGCGGCTGGAACGGACGGGTCGGGCAGTGAGGTCACAGGGTTCAGCTCCGCTCCGGCGAATCGGGTCAGGGATCCGCGGGGCGGGGGTCACTCAGCGACGAGCTCGACGATCGCCGCGTTCGCGGTGCCACCGCCCTCGCACATGGTCTGCAGGCCGTAGCGAATGCCATTGTCGCGCATGTGGTGGGCGAGCCGGGTCATCAGAATCGTGCCGGAGGCGCCGAGCGGGTGCCCGACCGCGATCGCACCGCCGAGGGGGTTGACCACCTTGATGTCCGCGCCCAGCTCGGCAAGCCAGGCCAGGGTGACCGAGGAGAACGCCTCGTTGACCTCGAAGGCACCGATGTCGCCGATGGACAGGCCGGCACGGGCGAGCACCTTCTGCGTCGCCGGAATGGGCCCGGTGAGCATCAGCACCGGGTCCGAGCCGACGACGGCGGCGCTGTGGTAGCGCACGATCGGGCGCAGGCCCAGCTCACGGGCCCGTTCGGGGGTGGTGACCAGCACCGCGGAGGCACCGTCGGAGATCTGGGAGGAGTTGCCGGCGTGGATCAGGCCGTTCTCCTTCGCGACCGGCTTGAGCCCGGCGAGCTTCTCCGGTGTGGTGCCCCGGCGCAGGCCCTCGTCGACGGTGAACGGCCCGGACTCGGTCGGCACCGCGAACGTCTGCTGTTCGAAGGCCCCGCTGTCGATCGCCGCCGCGGCCCGCTCGTGGCTGAGCGAGGCGTACTCGTCCAGCTGCCGGCGGGTGAAGCCCCAGCGCTCGGCGATCAGCTCCGCGCCGACGATCTGGTTGAACTCGAAGCCGTCGTAGCGGGCCTTGGCCGCCGGTCCGTACGGCTCACCTGACTGACGGGTCGCGCCGAGCGGCACCCGGCTCATCGACTCGACCCCACCGGCCACGACCAGATCCTGCGCACCGGCCATGACCGCGAACACTGCCTGGTCGAGCGCCTGCTGGCTGGAGCCGCAGGCCCGGTTCACCGTGACCGCCGGCACGGACTCGGGCCATCCGGCGGCGAGCACCGCGTACCGGCCGACGTTGCTGGACTGGTCACCGACCTGGCCGACACACCCCCACTGGACGTCGTCGACGAGCACGGGGTCGATCCCGGTCCGACTGATCAGCTCGTTGAGCGCCATCGCGGCGAGGTCCACCGGGTGCACACCCGCCAGGGACCCGTTGCGCTTGCCGATCGGCGTGCGCACCGCCTCCACGATCACTGCTTCCCGCACGGCAGTCCCTCATCTCGCGTTGCAGCACCAGCTTCGCCCGGGCTCGCGGCCTGATCCGCCCACTCGGGCTGTGAAGCCTGTTTCCGCCTTGGAGAAACCACGTTGCCACAGGAGCGCACCTGGCGTCCTCGCTGGCCGGCCTGTCCCGGGGCTGACCGTGACGATCCGCACATCGCTCCCCGCGGCGGCGGGCGAGGCCGATCCGGGGCTCAGCCGTCCAGGCCACCGCGGCGGACGAGCTGGCTGACGATGACGTTGCGCTGGATCTCGTTGGTACCCTCACCGACGATCATCAGAGGCGCGTCCCGGAAGTAGCGCTCGACGTCGAACTCGGTCGAGTAGCCATAGCCACCGTGGATCCGCACGGCGTTCAGCGCGACCTCCATCGCGGTCTCGGACGCGAACAGCTTCGCCATGCCCGCCTCCATGTCGCAGCGCTCGCCGCTGTCGTGGCGGCGGGCGGCGTACAGCAGCAGCTGCCGGGCGGCGGTGATCCGGGTGCCCATGTCCGCCAGATAGTTGCCGATGGACTGGTGCCGCCAGATCGGCTGGCCGAAGCTCTCCCGCTCCTGGGCGTAGCGCAGCGCGTCGTCGAACGCTGCCCGCGCGACGCCGGTCGCCCGGGCGGCGACCTGGATTCGCCCGATCTCCAGCCCGGTCATCATCTGCGGGAACCCGCGGCCCTCCGCCCCGCCGAGCAGGGCGTCGGCGGGCACCCGGGCGTCGTCGAAGACCAGTTCGCAGCTCTCCACACCCTTGTAGCCCAGTTTGGGGAGGTCCCGGGAGACGGTGAAGCCCTCGACCTTCTCGACCAGCAGGATGCTCATCCCCCGGTGCGGGGGTGTCGCGTCCGGGTCGGTGCGGCACAGCAGCGCCACCAGACCGGACCGGCGCGCGTTCGTGATCCAGGTCTTGGTGCCGTTGATCAGATAACCGTCGGCGTCGGGACGAGCCACCGTCCGCATGGCCTGCAGATCGGACCCACCGCCCGGTTCGGTCAGGGCCATGGTGGCCCGCAGCTCCCCGGTGGCCATCCGCGGCAGGTACCGCCGCCGCTGTTCCTCGGTACCGAAGGTCGAGATCAGCTTCGCGACGACGCTGTGGCCGCCCATCGCCCCGGCCAGGCTCATCCAGCCACGTGCCAGCTCCTCGGTGACCATGGCGTAGCAGGGGGTGGAGACCTTCCCGAAGCCGTACGGCTCGGGCACCGCCAGCCCGAACACGCCGAGCTCCTTCATCTGCTCGATGAGCCGCTCGGGATAGGTGTTCGCATGCTCCAGGTCCCGGACGACCGGCCGCACCTCCCGGTCGACGAAGTCGCGGACGGTGGCAACGATCGCCTGCTCCTCGGCGGACAGCTCCATCCGACCAGTCTTGCGCACCCCCCGCCCGGGCCGTCCCCGTCGCGTGGCGCACCGGACAAACCCCACGCCGGACGTCGACACTGAGGCGGTGGAGCAGGTGGACGAGCACGTCCGGATCGCGCCGGCGGCGGCGCTGCGCCCCTACGTGGCCTGGTACAGCGGGTACCGCCAGCGGGGTCTGCCCCCGTCGACCCACCGCGGCCTGCCCTCGCCCGCCCTGACTCTGATCTTCACTCTGGACGAACCGCTGGTCCTGCTCACACCAACCACGCCGGCCACGCCGCGCACCCCGCCGGAACCGTCCCCACCGCCGGAGCCGGCGGCGCCCGCCCGGAGCTTCGGCTCCCTGGTGGCAGGCCTGCACACGACGCCCGCGCTGATCAGCCACCGGGGGGCCCAGTCCGGCGTCCAGCTGGCCCTGCGGCCACTCGGCGCCCGCGCGCTGCTCGGGCTGCCCGCCGGCGCGCTGGCCTCGCACGACCTCCCGGCCGAGGAGGTTCTGGGCAGCGCCGGTCGGCGGCTGTCGGGACGCCTGCGGGAGGCACCGGGCTGGCCCGAGCGGTTCGCTGTTCTCGACGCGGAACTCACCGGCCTGGCCTGGTCCGACCGGCGGATCGACCGGGAGGTGCGGCCCGAGATCCGGCGTGCCTGGAGCCTGCTGCGCCACCACGGCGGCGGCGTCGCCGTGTCCGCGCTGGCCGCCGAGGTCGGCTGGAGCACCCGCCATCTGGGCTCCCGTTTCCAGGCCGAGATCGGGCTGTCCCCGAAGGCCGCCGGACGGGTGATCCGATTCGACCGGGCCAGGCGGGTGCTGGCCGGCTGGGCAGCCGGGCAGGCGGCCGGACGGGGCGCGCGGAGCGGTTCCGGGTGTGGCCCGCGGCCGTCGCTGACCCTGGCCGATCTGGCGGCGGCGTGCGGGTACTTCGACCAGGCGCATCTCGCCCGCGAGTTCCGCGCGCTCGCCGGCTGCACCCCCAGCGGCTGGCTCGCCGAGGAGTTCCGAAACGTCCAAGCCGGCAGCTATGGCTACGACGAAGTATTGGACGGGCCGGGGTCGACCACGCCCCGCTGATCACAGCCGATCACAGCCGATCGGACTGCGATCGTCCTGACCGACACGAGGGGACCCGAAGCAATCATGAGCGACTCCGTACCCCCGCCCCAGGTCTGGCCCTGCCTGCGGGCCCGCGACGCCCGGGCGCTGATCGACTTCCTCGCCGCGGCCTTCGGCTTCGAGGAGGTCGTCTGCTACGGCGGGACCGCCGCGTCGCCGGAATCCCCCGCCCGGGTTGACCATGCCGAGCTCGCCTGGCCGGAGGGCGGTGGGATCATGCTGGGCACAGTCCGCGGCGGTACTGATGACCCGTTCGCGCTGACCCCGGGAGCTTTCGGCGCCTACGTCGTCACCGCCGATCCGGACGGGCTGTGTGCCCGGGCCCGCGCCGCGGGCGCCCGGATCACCGTCGAGCTCCACGACACCGACTACGGGTCACGCGACTTCGCCGCCCGCGACCCCGAGGGCAACCTGTGGTCCTTCGGCACCTACCCGGGCGCGCCCCGCAAGGACTGAAGGCCGGTCACCCCCAGATCTCGCAGTGGTGCGCCGCGGCGTGGCCGGTACCTGCCTCGATCGCGCCCGGTTGGAGCACCAGCCGGTCGGGTGAGGTCTGGGTTCTCGTCACCGGCCAGGAGGGCCAGGTCGGCAGCGGGCCGGTGGAGGAGGCCGCGTTCGGATCGCCGGCTGCCGCGAACCGGGTCCAGTAGTCGATCATCGCGGCCGACAGGTCGCGCTGGTCCGGGTTCAGCGACGGCCCTGCCGACGGTCCCGCGGCGAACCCCGCGGGACCGGACGACGTCGGCGATCCGGATGAGCCGGATGAGCCGGTCGGGAACAGGTAGGGCAGCTCCGCGGCGTGCGTGGCCCCGGGGTTCACTCCGGCGATGACCGGCGTCTGGCCGGGGATGTCGAACTCGTACCCGTACACCCGGGAGCCGGCCCGGGTGAACAGGTCCGCCGAGCGGGCGGTCGGGCAGGCGAAGAGCCGGTCCGTGATCACCTGGGCGAGGCGCTCGCGGGGTGGCACGGCGCCGGGCGGATAGGCCGCGAGGACGGCGTCCGCCTGGTCCGGCATCTGTTCCCGGACGATCTGGGTGAAGCGTTCCGCGGTCAGTTCCTGACCCGGGTCGAAGTTGGCGGTGAAGGCACGTCCCTCGCCCCGAACGGTCCCCACGATGACCGGTATGCGGTCCGCCGCGCCCGCGGCGATCGCCTCTCCGGGGGGCCGGGGCAGCGTCAGGCTCCCGGTCACCGGAGCCCACCTGGGCGAGGTGAGGACGTCCACCTGGCCGCCCATGGCGAGCACCCGCTCCACCGGGGTGGCCCGCAGGCAGCCGAGCACGGTGGCGGGGTCGGTACAGCCCAGTTGGGCGGCGAAGGCCTCACCGGTGCGCTCGGCCGCCGCCATCGCGGGATACGCCCACAGGCACGGACCGCTCTGCATGACCGCCCGTTGGACCAGTCCGCGTGCGGACGGCGCGGCCAGCACCGCACAGACGTTCACCGAACCGGCGGACTCACCGAAGATCGTGATGTTCCCCGGGTCGCCACCGAAGGCGGCGGCGTTGTCCCGGACCCAGCGCAGCGCAGCGATGATGTCCGCGACCGCGTAGGAGCCGGCGTCACCCCCCGATTCGGTGGTCAGCGCCGGCAGCGCGAGCTGGCCGAGTGCCCCGAGCCGGTAGTTCACCCCGACGAGCACCGCGGGCCCGCCGGCCGCGAGTGCCGACATGTCGACCTCGTTGGCCGAGCCGGCCGCAAAGCCGCCACCGTGGATCCACACCAGCACCGGCCGCCGGCCCTCCCCGGTCCGAGTGGTGGCTGTGGCGGTGGCTTCGCCACCGGCTCCGGTACTGCCGCCCGTGCTCGTAGCGCCCGCCGCGGCGACCGCGGCCGTCGGGGCGGTCACGTTGACGAACAGGCAGTCCTCGCTGGCGGCGGCCGCCAGGGCGTCGGTCTGCGGGCACGGATGGCCCCGCACCGACCCGTCACGGACTCCCTGCCACGGCGCCGGCGGCGTCGGGGCCCGCCAGCGCAGGTTCCCGACCGGGGGAGCCGCGTAGGGGATGCCGTAGAAAGAAACGACATCGCCGGCGACAACCCCGCGGACCGCACCGCCGGTGGTCGCGGCCACCGGCGCAGGCGCCGCTCTCAGACCGCCCGGAGGCTCGGCTGATCCGCCTCGGCCGCCGTTGCAGGCGGCGCAGAGAACCGCCACCGCCAGGAACAGCGGCGCAAGCATCCCCGCCAGCCTCGTCGAGCCCCGGTCCTTCGAGCCCCGGTCCTTCGAGCCCCGGCCCGTCGAACCCCGCCTCGCCGCGCCCGGTCCCCCTGCCATGGCGGACAGCCTCACCGGCGCCGCCGCGCGACGCAAGATCACACGTCAATCCTTACACGTGTGCCGAAAACGTACGAAACCGACGGGCAGCGTGGCTGCTGCCCGTCGGTTTCGACACGCGAACCACCACCGCCCTCCCGGAGCGGTGGAAAATCTCGCTATGGGACGTCCGCTCAGGTGGCAGTTCCGGCCGTGGGGCTCGAAGCCCGGCCGGGCCGCCGCCGAACGCCTGGACCTACCAGGACGCCTCCATCAGCGCCGAGTCGGCGCCGGTCTCAGATGTCGCTACCGATGCTCGGAACCCCCTTCAGCAGGGCCCGCACCTCGGCCTCGCGGTACCGGCGGTGCCCGCCCAGAGTCCGGATCGAGGTCAGCTTTCCGGCCTTCGCCCACCTGGTCACGGTCTTCGGGTCCACCCGAAACATCGTGGCAACTTCGGCGGGCGTCAGCAGCGGCTCGGCATCCGGCGTTCTCGTCGTCATTTGCGTTGGCCTCCCGTCACAGAGCGTCGCTCCGTCCCATACAGATCGTGCATCCTTCGGGGGCATTTCGGACATGGCACGTCAGGACCATCTGCTGACTAGTCACAGCTCGTCCGAAGCGGAGTGCAACGCTGCGCTAACAGGAGGCGCCGATCAGCTGGCGGATTCCCGTGACTGCAGGGGTCTCCACCTGATCAGCACGCGTTCGTACGCCTCGACCGCAAGGTCTGTTCGCCCTCGGCGTAACGCACTGACCGCTTCGACGATGTCCTCGACCGAGGTGTCCCGCCGAAGCATGTCGTCGTCGAGCAGGTCAACTAGTCCGTCGTAGTCCAGTTCAACCCTGCTCTGTGGATGGAAGGACCCCAGCCAACGGGCCAGCTCGGCGACGCCCTCGATCGCGGGGACGTTCGCGGTCCCCGACCGGAGGGTCTCCATCGCTTCCACCGCGCGACCGACCCGGCGGCGGGCGAGGCTCATCGTCGTCCGGTAGATCATGGAACGGTCGGCGTTGTCGCCGGTGATCAGTGCACGCTCGGCCGGGTCGAACAGCACGAACCAGGTCGGCGGCACCATCCAGGTACAGGTCTGGACATGCAGTTTGATCTCGGGCCGGCGCGCCTTCCACCGATCGAGCTCGACCTCGGCCGGGTCCGCCAGCCGGCGCGGCAGGAACGCCTCGGCGACCCGCTCCGGCATCTGCCCACGGAACTCCCTGGCCGCCTGCCACACACGCAGCTGCGTCGACCACGGGCAGACGAACATCAGTCCGTCCACCCACTGGATGAACGCGGACTCGTCGGCGACGTCCAGCGACGGCCGGACGGTGGCCACCAGCGCCACCACCCGTTCGCGCCGGGCACCCGCACGGCTCGAGGGCGGGCCGGACGCGGCGTAGCGCTGCCACCGCACCCGGTCGGAGGGCGGGAAGGCCGCCAGTGGCTCGTAGATCCGCAGGTACGCCGCGGGCGAGACGACGGGCACCCTAGAACCCGGCATGGGCGGGAGTGGCTGCCGGCACGGCGGCCACCGGACCGGTCGCCCGCCGGCAGGGCACCGGTACGGGTGCTGACATGCCCCTGGATGCTGGCATGCCTCCGATCCTGGCACGGACCAGGGGCGGGACGGGCCGGACGGCGGTGAGAGGTCCGGCATCTCGCCGGCCCGGCCCCGGTGGACCGTTTCCGGCCGGGTGCCGCCCGCCCACCGAAAGGCCACTGCCCTGGCGCGGACGGGGGGTGGCCGCGTGCGCGCGCTGCGCGCCCGTGCGGCGGGAGGCGATGCGGGAGGCCCGTATGTTCGGCCGGGAACGGCTGACGGAGCCCGCGGCCCGCGCCCTGCCCGCGCCCCCTCCGCGGCCCGCACCCGCACCGCCCGCGGAGAGGAGAGGCAGCCATGTCATCGGAGGTCGACACGCCCACGGTGGCCTCATCGGTGTTCGGCGCCGGCGCGGAGCACGAGCAGGTGATGTTCTGCTCCGATCAGGCCAGTGGCCTGCGCGCCATCATCGCGGTCTACTCGACCGCGCTCGGGCCGGCGCTCGGCGGCACCCGGTTCCACGCCTATCCGGACGAGGCGTCCGCACTCGCCGACGCCCTCGCGCTCTCCCGTGCGATGGCCTACAAGGCCGCCTGCGCCGGCCTGGATCTCGGCGGCGGCAAGGCGGTCATCCTCGGCGACCCGTCCCGTGACAAGAGCGAGGCGTTGCTGCGGGCCTACGGGCGGTTCGTCGCCTCCCTCGGCGGCCGGTACATCACCGCCTGCGACGTGGGTACCTACGTCGAGGACATGGACGTGGTGGCCCGTGAGACCCGCTGGGCGACAGGCCGGTCGCCCGCCCACGGCGGCTCGGGAGACTCGGGCGTGCTCACCGCCTACGGCGTCTTCCAGGGCATGCGCGCCTGCGCCCGGCACCGATGGGGGACGCCGGAGCTGACCGGCCGCCGGGTCGCCGTCAGCGGGGTCGGCAAGGTCGGTCAACGCCTCGTGGAGCACCTGGTGGACGCCGGGGCGGCAGTTCTGGTCGGCGACACCGATCCGGCCGCCGTACGGCGCGTCCTGGCGCGGCATCCCGAGGTTCGGGCGGTCACCGACCCCGGGGAGCTGATCCGGGCGGACGTCGACATCTACGCCCCCTGCGCGCTGGGCGGCGTGCTGACCCCCGACGTCGTGCCGCAGATGCGGGCGGGGATCGTCTGCGGCGGCGCCAACAACCAGCTCGCCGACCCCGGGGTCGCCAAGGTGCTCGCCGACGCGGGCGTGCTGTACGCGCCGGACTTCGTGGTCAACGCGGGTGGCCTCATCCAGGTCGCCGACGAGATCGAGGGGTACTCCCCGGAACGGGCCAGGGCACGCGCCGGCCGGATCTTCGACACGACCGGGGATGTTCTCCGGCTGGCGGAGGCTGAGGGCGTCACGCCGGAGGTCGCCGCGGGCCGGTTCGCCCGGCGTCGGATGGCCGATATCGGCCGTCTGCGGGGCATCCTCGTCCCCGACCGGCAGCTCCCGTGACCGGGCGGGGCGCCCACGGCCACCGGCGCCGCGCCGGGCGCCCCGCCGCGATCAGGAGAGCGTGACGATGAGCACATCCATGGCCCCACCGAGGGCCGGCGTGCCCGCTGTCAGGGGGTCCCGGGGGCGCCGTGGAGCCTCCGGGGATCTTCTTTCTGTTGTCCGACGACAGGTAACTGTCGGGTTGGCGTGCCGAGTGGGCTGCGATCCCTGTAGTCTCGGGAAGCACGAGACAGTGAGAGCACCGGGGCGGGTCCCCGTCGTCATGTTCGAGGGGGTCGAGCCATGGGGCGCGGCCGAGCGAAGGCCAAGCAGACGAAAGTCGCCCGCGAGCTCAAGTACAACTCGCCCAGTATGGATCTCGACCGGTTGAAGGCGGATCTGGGCGCGGGTACACCATCGCGGGAGACCGAGAGCGACGAACCGTACTCGGATGACGAATACGGTTACGACTCATACCTGGACGATGAGGACGAGCACCGCTCATCCCGCTGAGTCCGGGGCCGCCCCGGCCGATGCCGCCCTTCCGGGTGACACCGGGTGGGCAGGCCATGGCCGCCTGGCTTCAGGTGGCCATGGGTGTCGGAGGTCGAGTCCGGTACGCCCGTCTTGTACGGGCACACCGGGCCTCGAAACTGATCTGGGTGGAACTGTCGGTGTCGCGGTCTAGAGTTCCGAAGGTCAGGATCTTTCCGGCCGAGGAGGCTCCCACGGCAATGACCTGCGACCATTCACCATGGGTTGCGGGGGGCGGTTCGGATCCGCGCGCGCGCGGCGCCCGCACAACGGCGGGGCGGCACGTGACGCGAGAGGTCGTGTCCCGCCGATCCCGACAGGCCGGCCTCCCGGGCCGCGCGCCATGTTGTTCTCTGTCAGTGGTAGGCGCCGACGAGACGCGCCGAACCGCTCTGCGGCTTTCCACCATCGGGCTGGGCCTCGATGCCGCCCGCGATCCAGGCGGCCACCCCCCGATCCGTCAACAGGCGCACCACCGCCGCCGCGTCGTCGGCGGCGACCACTGCGACCATTCCAACGCCCTGGTTGAACGTGGCCTCCATGTCGGCTTCACTGACGTCGCCGCGCTCGGCGAGGAAGCCGAACACCGCGGGCGGGCGCCAGGTGGAGCGTTCCACCGTGGCGACCGCGCCGGGTGGGATCACCCGGGCCAGGTTCGCCGCGAGCCCGCCACCGGTGATGTGGGCGAAGGCATGCACCTCCGCGGCCGCGTTCACGGCAAGACAGTCCCGGGCGTAGATCCGGGTCGGCGCGAGCAGTGCCTGCCCGACAGTGCCGCCCAGGGCTTCCTCGTACCCGGCCAGAAGCTCCCGGCCCGCGGCGGAGACGCCTCCGGGCTGGTCAGGCTCAACCGGACCGAACAGGATGTGCCGTACCAGCGAGAAGCCGTTGGAGTGGAGACCGGATGACGCCATCGCGACCACCACGTCCCCCGGCCGGACCAGCTCCGGCCCGAGCACGGCGTCGGCCTCGACGACCCCGACCCCCGTCGCGGCCAGGTCGTAGTCGTCGCTTCCCATGAGGCCGGGGTGCTCGGCGGTCTCACCGCCCACCAGCGCACAGCCCGCCTGCTCGCAGCCGGAGGCGATCCCGGAGACGATCGAGGCGATCCGGCCGGGTTCGAGGGAGCCGCAGGCGATGTAGTCGAGCAGGAACAGCGGCTCCGCACCGCACACCACAAGGTCGTCGACCACCATGGCGACCAGGTCGATGCCCACCGTGTCGTGGGTGTCCATCGCCCTGGCAACGGCGATCTTCGTGCCGACGCCGTCCGTGGACGATGCCAGCAGCGGGCGGCGGTACCGGGCGACGTCCAGCGCGAACAGGCCCGCGAAACCGCCGAGCGAGCCGACCACCTCAGGGCGGGTCGCCCGCGCGACGTGCTGGCGCATCAGCTGCACGGCCCGGTCACCGGCCTCGACGTCGACCCCGGCGTCCCGGTAGGAGACCGAGCGCGCCGAACCGCCGGCCCCATCGGTGACGGCGCCGGTCACAGGGAACCTCCGGTTGTCCGGGTCGGTACGAGCGGCACCGGCTCGATGTCGGCGTCGTGGCTGTCCGGTGACGGGTCGGCCCCGTTCATGCCAAGTGTCACCCGCGCCCGCACCGCCTGGGCGATGACCTCTTCCGTGGTCGCCGGGCCGAACGACTCAAGCCGGTGCTTGCCCAGCTTGTCCGCATCGGCCAGCGGAACAGGGTAGATGCCGTCGAAGCAGGCCCGGCACAGCGCGTCGGCGGGCTGCTCGGAGGCCTCGACCAGCTCCTCGAGCGAGACGTAGGCCAGCGAGTCCGCGCCGAGCGACTCGCGGATCTCCTCCACACCGCTGCCGCTGGCGATCAGCTCGGACCGGGTGGCGAAGTCGATGCCGTAGAAACAGGGCCACCGCACCGGCGGCGAGGAGATGCGGACGTGCACCTCGGTCGCCCCCGCCTCGCGCAGCATCCGGATCAGCGCCCGTTGGGTGTTGCCGCGCACGATCGAGTCGTCCACGACGACAAGACGCCGGCCTTCGATGACATCCCGCAGCGGGTTGAGCTTGAGCCGGATCCCCCGCTGACGGATCGTCTGCGACGGCTGGATGAACGTCCGCCCCACATAGGAGTTCTTGACCAGCCCCTCCCCGAAGGGGATGCCGGACGCCTCCGCGAACCCGACCGCCGCCGGCACCCCGGACTGCGGCACCGGGATCACCAGGTCTGCCTCGGCGGGTGCCTCCCGCGCCAGCCGCCGCCCCACCTCGACCCTGGTCGCGTGCACCGACCGGCCGCCGATCGTCGTGTCGGGCCGGGCGAGGTAGACGTACTCGAACAGACAGACATGCCGATCCGCCTCGGCGAACCGCAGTGAGCGCGGGCCCGCGGCGTCGATGATCACCAGTTCGCCGGGCTCGATCTCGCGGACGAACCGGGCGCCCACGATGTCCAGCGCGGCCGTCTCGCTGGCGACGATCCAGGCACCCTCCGGCCGGTCCTCGAGCTGCCCCAGGACCAGCGGGTGGATGCCGTGCGGGTCACGCGCCGCGTACAGCGTCGACGCGTCGGCGAAAGCCAGCGAGAACGCCCCCTGCAGCCGGGGCAGGACCGCGAGCGCGGCGTCGACAAGAGTGGGCCCCGGATGCTCCGCCAGCATCGCCGTGATCAGGTCCGAGTCGGTGGTCGCCCCGAGACCGCCCGCGCGCTCGTGGAGCGAGCTGGCAAGCTCGACGATGTTCGTCAGGTTCCCGTTGTGGCCGAGGGCGATCGGCCCGCCGAATCCGGCCGTCCGGTACGACGGTTGTGCGTTCTCCCAGGTGGACGAGCCGGTCGTCGAATACCGGGTGTGGCCGACGGCGACATGCCCCGAAAGACTCGACAACGTGATCTCGTCGAAGACCTGGGCCACCAGGCCCAGCTCCTTGAAGACGACAACCGTGCGCCCGTCGCCGACGGCGATGCCGGCGGCTTCCTGGCCACGGTGCTGAAGTGCGTAAAGGCCGTAGTAGGTGAGGTTTGCCACGTCCTCGCCCGGAGCCCACACCCCGAACACGCCGCAGGCGTCGCGCGGGCCCGGATCGTCGTCGAGAAGCTCGGGCGGCAGCGGGCCGACACGCCCCGAACCGCCGCGGCGGGAGCCGCCGCGCAACTCGGGCGGGTGGGCCGAGGTCGACTCCGGGCAGGCTGCGGAGTCGTCGCTGTCTGCGACGTGTGGCACCAGGTCTCCTAGATGAGGTCAGGGTGACCGAGATGTCGGGAGGAACGGGTCGGGTTCACGGCGGATGTCGTACTACCCCGGGCGCACATGACAACGCTCACATCAACTGACAGCCACGAGAAGCGTCGCGGACCACCCGACGTTCACGCCCGCCCTCGACTCCCCACATAACCAACGCTAGCAGCGGTGACGCCGATCAGCCGGTCGAGCACGATCTCCGGCCCCGACCCACGAGGAAATCACAGCGAAAGCACGACAAAAGCCAACGCGCGGCTCCGGTGGCGGCCCCACTGGTTACTCAGGCAGCTGCGGCAGCGGTGGGCTCAGCGGCAGGAGCGAGCGGAGGTCGGCGCGTTCCCCGCTGGCCCGGATGCGGCCGTCGGCCACCGCCTCCTCCCAGCCGAGACGGCCCGTCGCGACCAGGACGAAGGCCGACGGCTCGACCTCGACCACGTTCGGCGGGGTGCCCCGCGTGTGCCGCGGGCCCTCGACGATCTGCACCGCCGCGAAGGGCGGCACCCGCAGCTCGACCGCGTGCCCCGGGGCGCGCTGCGCGAGCAGCGCCGTGATCAGGCGGACTGTCGTGCGCAACGCGGCGCGGACCGGCGTCGCTCCCAGCCCCAGGCCGAGCACCACCGCCTCCGCGACCGCGCCGGCCCTGACGTCCCCCGACCCCGACCCTGGCTCCGGCTCCGGCTCGGGGTCCGGCTCGGGGTCCGGCTCCGGGTCCGGGTCCGGGTCGGTCGGACCAGCGGAGCTGGCCAGGCCGGCAGTGCCAGTCAGGCCGGCGGCCGCGGCTGCGACCGCGTTCCGGAACTCGGCCCGGATCCCGGCGGGCTGCCCGCCGGGCGGATCCGCAGGCCGCCGCCCGGTCTCGGGAGCGCCGTCCTCCCGGGGAGGGGACGCCGGTAGTCCGCGTACCGCCCGGTCGAGCGCGAGCACGCGGCTGGTGGCCTGGGTGATCAGGTCGGCCATGGTCAGCCCGGGGGTTGCCGCCGGCCCGGCGACCTGCTCGTCGGACAGCAGGTCCACATGGTCGGCGACGGCCGTCCACTGGTCGACGAGTGTGCGGGCGAGGTCCGGATCGGCGCTCGCCGACCGCGCCCGGCCGCCCGTCAGGCGTCGCCCGCCTGCCCCGCCCCGCCCCGTGGAGCGGCTCCGCCCGGCCGGGCCACGCCGGTTTCCGCCCCCTCGTCCCGTTCCCCGACCACCGCCGGCCATCGGACCACCCCTCCCCGCGTTCATGCCGTCTGCCGGCGCTCGCCTGCCCGGCGCCGATGGTAGGCACCCTCCCGGCGCGGCCCGCCGGCCACAGACCAGGATGGGCCCGTGGTTGTGACCCCGTTCGGCACCGCGACGCTGCGCGCACGCGTCCTCGAGGCGTGGACCGCGTCCCCCAGCCGCTTCCGGGAGGATGCGAACGCCGAGGAGGACGCTGCCCTCGGCGCGTACCGGGACCGCCTGCTGGTCGAGCTCATCCAGAACGCGGTTGACGCGGCCACCGCCGCCGGGATGCCCGCCAGGGTCCGCGTCAGCCTGAGCCCCGGGCTGCTGGAGGTCGCGAACACCGGCGCGCCGCTGACCGCGGCCGGGGTGGAGGCGTTGTCGACTCTGCGCGCCTCGGCCAAGCGCGACGTCGAGGCCGTCGGGCGGTTCGGTGCCGGCTTCGCCGCCGTGCTCGCGGTGACGGACACGCCATCGATCCTGTCCAGATCTCCCCGGATCGACGGTGGCCCGGACGCCTGGCGTGGTGTCGGCTGGTCACGAAGCCGCACCGCCGAGCTGGTCCGCGAAACGGACGCGACCGCGCTGCACGGGGAGCTCGACCGGAGGGCGGGGGCGGTGCCCGTGCTGCGCCTTCCCTTCGATCTCGCCGAAGTCGCCGAAGCCACCAGTCTCATCGACGTCCCGGACGGGCCTGCCGGGTACGACACCGTGGTCCGGCTGCCGCTGCGGGACGAGGCCGCGCAGGCGACAGCCCGCGCCCTGATCGCCGCCTTCGATCCCACTCTCCCGCTGGTCCTGCGTGGCCTCGAGGAGATCGTCATCGAGGTGGACGGCGCCACCCGCGTCCACCGCTGCACCTGGGAACCCACCCGTCCGGGCCCGGACGGATCCGATCTCGAGGTAGCCACCGTGGACGGCCTGCGGTGGCGCGGGTGCGTGCTCCGCGGCGGCATCCCCGCCGAGCTGCTCGCGGACCGCCCTGTCGAGGAGCGGGGGCGCACGGGGTACACGGCCCGGGCGATGGTTCCGGACGGCGGCTGGCCCGCCGGTGCCCCACAGGTCGTCCGCGCCCCCCAGCCCACCGACGAGGCGGTCGGCATCCCCGCGCTGATCAGCGTCGATCTGCCGCTGGACCCCTCTCGCCGGCACACCGTCCCCGGCCCGCTGCGGGACTGGCTCACGGACCGTCTCGCCGCGGCCGTGGCCGCGCTCGCGGTCCATCTCGGCACCGCCGGTTCGGACCCCGGCCCGGATCCGCTCGCGGTTCTGGATCTCGTCCCCACCGGCCTGCCGCGCGGCGAGGTGGACGGCCGGCTCCGTGACCGCCTGCTCGCGCTCCTGCCGGAGGCCCCGTTCCTGCCCGGTGGCCGGGTGGGCCGGGACTGCGTCGTCCTGGATCTGGGACCCGCCACCGACACCGTCACCGCCGTGCTGCGCACCGGCAGCGACGGCCCGGGCACCGCCACCGCCCGGGATGACCGAGCCGGCGATGACGCCAGAGCCGCCCACGACGACGGAGCCGGCGAGGACGAGGAGGTCGTCGTCGACGGTCTGCTGCCGGCCGAGTTCGCGGTCCGCCGGCGGCGACCGGCGCTCGACCTGCTCGGCGTCCGGCGGTTGGACACCAGCGGGGTCGTGGAGGTGCTCCGCGGCGTGCACCGGACGCCGTCATGGTGGGCGGGCCTGTACCCGCTGCTGCTCACCGCACCGGATCGGGACGCACTCGGCGCACTGCCCATCCCGGTGGTGGACGTGCCCGACCTCGACGATCTCACGGGTGCCTCGGCCTTCGGGGAGCCCGACCCGGCCGGCACCGGCCCCGGCCGGGTCACCCCAGGGTCAGGGAGCGGGGAGGACTCGCCGGACGCGACGACGACACCCCCCAGCCGGATGGTGACCGGGCCACGCGGCGCGCTGCTCCCCACCCCCGAGCTGGACGTCGTCGCCCTCGCCCGCTCGGGCCTGCCACTGCGCGTCGTCCATCCCGATGCCTGCACGGATGCCGCGCGCGACGCGCTGCGCACGCTGGGTTCGGCGGACGGCACCCCGGCCGGGGTCCTGCGAGACCCCGCGGTGCGGGAGGCCGTCACCCGATCGGACCCCGACGACGATCCCGACGAGCTCCACGCACTGGCCACCGGCGTGCTGGCGCTGGTCCGCGGCGCGCTCGCGGCGGGCTTCCATGACGCCGATGGCGACAGCGTTGACGGCGTTCGCGACGACGCGGAGCCGGGCGCCCCCGGCGTGGAGCCGGAAGGCTTCGGGCCCGGGCGGGTGAGTGTCCCGTCGTGGCTGTCCGGGCTGCTGCTCCCCGAACTGGGCGGTGGTTTCGCTCCGGCCGCCGAACTGGTCGTCGCGGACGGGCAGCTCGACCTGCTGCTGGCCGACGACGCCCCGTTCGGGACCCTCGCCCCCCGCTACGGCGAGGCCTGGCCGGGCGAGGTCCTGGAAGCCGTCGGCGTCCTGCGTACGTTCGGCGTGCTCCGCGCGAGAGATGTCACCCTCGACCCCGACGAGCCTGTCCTGCTCGAGCTGGATGACAGCGACACCTGGGTGGAGGAGGTCTACGAGTCCTCCGAACGGGCCACGGGCGGCCCAGGGGCTCCGACGCCCCAGGGAGCACCAGCCGTTCCGGGCGCACCGGTGGTTCTCGGGCGGTTCGCGGCCGTCCGTGACCTCGAGCTCGTCGACTCCGGCGCCTGGCCCGACGCACTCGCCGAACTGGCGCGCCCACCGCTGCGGGGGGTCGTGCTCGGCCCCGAGCCGTCCTACACCCGCTGGTGGCTGGCACGGCACGCCCTGCTCCCGACAGACGACGGTTCGGACACCTGGCTACCGCCACGGGAACTGGTCCTGCCCGGCGCCGACCCTCTCCTCACCGGGCTGTTCGCGCCAGCGGCGCCGTTGCCCGGGGTGGACGAGGAGTTCCTGCGCCAGCTCGGCTGCCGTCTCACCCTGGATGACGTCCTCACCGACCCCGAGGCCGTGGTCGACCTCCTCGACCGTCTGGGCGATGCCGACCGCGAGATCGGCTGGCCCGCGGCGCGGACCCTTTACATGGCGGCGGTCAGCGCCGCCGGGCTGCTGGGGTCCGAACCGGGGGGTGCGGGCCCGCTACTGGACCCGCCACTGACCGTGCGCACCCCCATCGGGGTGTTCCGTTCCGGCGAGGTCGCGGTGATCGATGCCCCCGACCTGCTGGCCGCGTTCGACGCGGACGACCCGATCCTGCGGATCCCGCTGGACCGGGCCGCCGAGGCCGCGCATGTGCTCGGGCTGCGGCTGGCGTCCGACCTGGACGAGTTCCGCGTGCTCGACGGCGACCCGGTGACCCGGACGGTGATGGTCGCCGCGAGCCGGGTCGTGCTCGATCAGCAGGCCGTGCCCGATCAGACCGCCGCGGACGGATCCGCCGGCGCGCCCGACACCGGCACCGACACGGATCTGGCAGCCGTCCCCGGCGCCGCCAGGCCGCTGACCGCGACCTACCGCGTGCACCCGCAGCTGTGGATCAGCGGCCCTGACGGGCAGCGAACCCGGGTGTCCTGGCGGGTGGTCGGCGGCATCGGTGGCGAGATCCATGTCGATGCCCAGGCCGGCACGGACGCGCTCGCCCGGGCGCTGGCCTGGCAGGCGGGCCAGTGGGAGCGGCGGCACGGCCTCGCCGCGGCCCTGCGCGACCCCGACGGCGCCCAGCTGCGCCAGGCCGAGGACGACCTCGACGACCGTTGACGAGGCACCGGTCTCGGCCAAACGGCAGGCAGCAGGCAGCAGGCGACGGCCGACGGCCGACGGGGTCACGGGATCAGGCGGCGCCGGGCGGCTCGCCCGCTGCGCGCAGGCGCCGTCGGCGGCGCACCACCACCCACAGACCCAGCAACCCGAGCCCGAAGCCGACCGCTGCCGTCGCGATCCACCAGAGCCGGCCGTCCGCGCGCAGGTCGTCGGTGAAGGGCAGCATCACCAGCAGGGCGACCAGCCACACCACGGTGCCGACGGCGACCGAGCGGACGCCGTCATACGGCAGTGGGCGCAGCTCCTCGGGGCGCGGGCTGGCCGCGTCCGGCAGGGGTGTGCTCATCACCGGCGACGCTACCGCGCCCACGGTCCCGACGGGCGGGATCAACGAGTGGGTTCGGCGGGCGGGTTCGGCGGCCGGTCAGCTGCTGGTGCCGAGCGGAAGGTCCCCGCGGACGAGCCAGTCGTCGTATGACTGCCTCGTGACCTCGGCGAGCAGCATGATGTCGTCGACAAAGCGGTCGAGGACCTGCTCGCGCAGGCCGGCTGGGAGCGGCGGCCCCGGGTCCAGGCGCCGGTGCAGCACCGCCAGCGCCGGAGCCAGGGGGTCGGCGTCCTCCGCGCGCGCCTCGCGCGCCCGGACGCCGTCGGGCCCGAGCACCGCCGGGACGAACGTGCAGCCCGGAGCGGCCAGGCTCGCGCCGGTCGACGCCGGGTCGGCCGCGCGGACGAAGGCGCAGATGTCGCGCAGCGCGACCGCCGGCCTGGCGACAAGGTCCCGGTAGCGCACAAGCAGCACCTGGCCGGGCGGGAACAGGGTGTGGAGACGCCGCAGCTGGCTGCCGTACCGGCCGTGCTCGGCGTACCGCCACCGGCGCTTCCACCCCGCGGCGCGGCGCGCCTCCTCGGCCTCCAGCGCCGCCGCCAGGGTCGGCAGCTGCTCGAGGCCGGCGCTGCGCTGCGCCAGCCAGTTCGCGTAGGCGCGCTCGACCGGGTCACGGAGGACGACGACCATGCGCAGGTAGGGCAGCAGCTCGTGCATGCGCCGCTGGGCTGGGAAGTCCGCCAGGTAGTACGGGGTACTCTCGCCCCGGGGCCGCAGGCCGCTGGTGGGGAAGAGCGCCTCGTAGTCCGCCCGGCACCAGACCGGCACATCGGGTTCGGCGCGGCCCGGACGCGGCGGCCGTTCGCCGGGGGCGAGGAAGAAGCCGGGTTCGGCCGGCTCCGACATCGCCAGCCCGGGATGACGGGCGAGAGCCGAGTGGAGTATCCGCGTGCCGGCATCGGGAGCTCCGACCACGACGAAGTCGGGCAGCGCCACTGCCGGCCCCTCCTCCCGACCCACGGTCATGCAGAAGCCAAGAATATACCCGCATTTCTCGACGGATAAAGTCGAAAATACTGCGGGCCACAGCGGTGTTCCACCGGAGCCTGGGCGGTTCGAAGCCGTGGTCCGGCGGCGACGGCCGTCAGCCGGAAACGCGGGGCGTCACCGTCCCGTAGCTGCCGTTGTGGTAGACGAGAGGCGCCGCGGAGGACTCCGCGTCCGACTCGACCCGTGTTTCGACGACCTCGGCGATCACCAGGTGGTGGTCGCCGGCGTTCAGCCGCGAGAGGATCCGCGTCCGGAGCCACACCGACGCGTCGACAAGCAGCGGCTCGCCGGTGGGCAGCGTTCGCCAGCGGGTCGGCTCGGCAAACCGGTCGATACCCGAGGTGGCGAAGCGGGCAGCCAGCCACTCCTGGCCATCGGACAACAGGTGGACCACCAGGCCCGGCGCCGCCAGCAGGGCCGGCGCGCATGACGAGGTCGCCGACAGGGACAGCGACAGCAGCGGCGGATCTGCCGACAGCGAGGCGACGGACGTCGCGGTGAAGCCGACGGGCCCCCGCGGCCCGGCCATCGTCACGACGGTGACCCCCGCGGCGTGCCGGCGGAACGCTCTCCGCAGGGCGGCCGGCTCGACCACCGCCGCGCTCCGGATGTCCGCCGCCGCCGTTGCTCGCCGGTCGACGACCACTGCCGCACCGCGGTGGTCGGCCACCGCCGCGCCGCGCGCGTCGAAGGCCTCCACCCCGAGGGTGTCGAGAGTCACAGTGCTGCCTCCGCCAGGTCCGTACGCAGGACGGCCCGCGGCCCGCCGGGCGCGGCGGACCGCTGCCCGGCTGGCACGACGGCGTCCGCCCCCGCGTGAGTGATGTGATCAGCCGCGACGCGTGGGAAGTGGTCCGTCGAGCCCACCGCGCCGAGGCCACGGAGAGCGGCGCCTGCGCGCTGGCGGGCACCCACGTTCCCGAGGACGCCGGCCCGCAGGACGTCGCCGTGGGAGACCACCCAGGAGTCGACGACGATGTCCAGGTCGAGGAGCTGGTCCTCGACCACGGCGAAGGATCGCGCGGGCACCGTGGCGCCGAGCTCGACGAGTACCGGGCGCAGGTAGAGATCGCCGGCGAAGGAGTGGTCCGGCGCCGCCGACACCACCAGCGGCACAGCGGTGACGCCGCGCAGCGCCCCGCCCGGCAACAGGTCGAGGAAGACCTTGAGCAGGCCGGTGTAGCTGCCCTTGTAGACCGGGGAGGCGACGATCAGCAGGTCCGCGGCGGCCGCGGTGCGGGCCGCGGCGGCGACCTGGCTGTCGTTGTCGAACAGCCGCCGGGCCAGCGGCGCCAGGTCGATGATCTCGATGCCGGCTACGGGAAGATCGTCCGCGATGCGCTCGGCGAGGTCACGCGCGACACCCAGGGTCCGCGACCCCGTCCTCGGGTTGCCGCTGATCACCACCAGGCGCGGCAGCTCGCCGGGCAGTGGCGGGGCGACAGGCGAAGGGACGCGAGATACAGAAGCAGACGGTGATGATACCAGCGCGAGTGGTGATGGCTGGGTCATGAATGGCCTTCCAGTCTGGTCGGACGCCGCGTCACGGCGTCCGACCTGGTCTGGCCGCGGATGCGGCCACGAGCCATGGCGGGTGTCCCGTTCCGGGCCGCGGCGTGCCACCGACCGACCGCGCCGGGCGGCGCCGGGCCGCCGCGCACCCACCGGCCCCGCCGCATCCGACGTCCCGACGTCCCGACGGCGTGCGGGCATGCGGGGACATGGCCCGGCGGCAGGCCGGCAGGCCACTGTCAGGAACGGCGGGGCGGACGGAGCAGACGGAGCAGACGGAGGCGCGAGTCCGCGGAGGCGCGGACGGCGGGTGCGCGGGAGATGCGGGCAGTGGGCGGCGGAGACACAGGGCGGACGGAACAGGCGGGGAAACGCGGAACGGACAGGAACGCGTGACGAGACCCGCGGCCCGGACTCTCGACCCGGCCCGCTTCAGAAGGCTCCGTCAGCGGTTACAGCGACTACAGCGGCTGCGGGTGGCACGGCCGTAGTCGACGCACCGCCGACGTGTGAGCAGCGGGCGGGAGGCGAACAACGAGCGAGGAGACGGCAGCTCCCGACTGCTGGGAAGTAGGTGAGCGGCCACGTCCAAAACTGTGCGGAGCAGGCCTTTGTTCAGTCAAGCAGTGATAAAGTGAGTCAGATCACACAACAGTGTGGTTGGCGCGGGATCGTCAGGCGTGTTTCCGTTGGTCCCGTGTTGAAGCCGGCATACCTCGTCACGCGGGGCCATATCGACCTGCTGAGGGTTGCCTCCGCGGCCTGTCCGGCCTTCTGACCACGCCGGCGGCGTGCTGGCCCGCCCGGTCACCGGCCCGGCCCCGCACCACCGCACCACCACGCATCCCGGGCGCCCGAGGCACCGGCTCCCGCCACCGCGGGTCCCCGTCCTTCGGCGGCAGAAGCCCAGGGCAGGAGTGGGACAGGGCGACAGTGGGCGCGGCGGTCCCGGCCCGGATCCACGCCACACTCCGGCTGCGGCGCCACCGCCGCGGAACGTTCCCGACCGACCCGAGCCCGGAGCCGACCCGTGAGCGAACTGCACGTCAGCACCGCGGAGGATCTCGCCCCCTCCCCGGCCGACATCGATGCCTTCCACCGGCGCCTGCACCACGTGGCGCCCTGGGCCCTCGACGCCGAGACCGCCCAGACCTCGGGCATGCGCCGGCTGGCGGCGGTCAGCGCACGGACGGTCGGGTCGTCGAAGCTCTGGATGGGGCAGACACACGTGGCGCCGGCGACCGCCTCGGCCAACCACCACCATGGCGGGTCCGAGACCGCGATCTACGTGGTGAGCGGCAATCCCGAGTTCGTCTTCCCGGAGGACATCCCCGACGGCGCGGACGGCGGCCCGCCGCGGGAGATCCGCATCCGGACCACTCCGGGTGACTACATCTTCGTCCCGCCGTGGGTGCCGCACCGCGAGGAGAACCCGGACCCCGACAACGAGGCGCTCGTGGTGATCGCCCGGAGCACCCAGGACGCGATCGTCGTCAACCTGCCGGACCTGCGCTGGACCGGATCCGTCCGGACGACCAGCGACGACGTCACCGGCTGCTCGTAGGCCGCCCCCGCGCCCCGACATCCACCGCGCCCTCGACATCCGAGTGCCCCGACATCCGCAGTGCCCGCCCTGATCCGCCTGGAGGCGACCGTGGCAGCCCACGCCGGCTTCGTCGAGAGAACACCTGTAGACAGCGCCGTGGACGTCGACCGGCTGGCCTGGCAGGTCCTCGTCGACGGCCAGCCGATCGACCTGACCTACCTGGAGTTCGAGGTCCTCGACTACCTCGTGCGCCACCCGGGGCGGGTCCACAGTCGCGAGCAGCTGCTCAGGGAGGTGTGGGGGCAGGACCCCGGCTCCATGAGCGCGTCCGCGCCCCGCACGGTCGACGTCATGATCACCCGGCTTCGGCGCAAGCTCGGCCGGCGGCACCGGGACAGCATCGAGACGGTCCGTCGGGTCGGTTACCGCTACCGGCCGGCGGACGAGCCCCGCAGGTCCCATTCGCCCTCGATGCTGTAGACCGGCGCCGGACCACCGGAACTGCTCATCAGCGTCATCGCCCGGGCGGTCCATGACAGCGGCGCGGCCGCCCGGCCGAGGGTCTGGTCAACCGCACCGGCCAGCTCACGCAGCCCGACATCCGCGCCGGGCCGCACCCGGGCCAGCGTCAGGTGCGCCCGCAGCGGTCGGTCGTCTCCGTCGGCCGCACCCGCCCGGACGGCGGCCCGCCGCACGCCCGTGGCCAGCGGCCTGAGATCACCGGCGACCCGCGCCCACAGCACCCGCTGGCCGAACTGGCCGGCGCCGTCGATCCGCAGCTCGACCGGCGGGTGCCGGTGCGCGACACGGCCCAGCCGCTCGGCAAGCCCCGCCCGCACCCCGGGATCGACGGTCCCCAGGAACGCCAGGGTCACATGCCAGCGGTCCGGGCTCGTCCAGCGCAGCGCCGCGACGGCCTCCTCCGGACGGCTGTCTCCCGGGAGTGCGGCGATCGCGGCGGCCAGGTCGCGGACGACGTCCGCGGGCGGCAGCAGCGCGACGAAGAACCTCATCACGAACACTCATACCGCGCCGTGGCGGCGTGGGCACACCTGGCCCGGCCCACTCGGAACGGCACCCCCGTTCGGCGTGAGGCGGTCTGGTCACAGCGGGCTGGTTCGAGTGGGTGGTCTGACGACGGTATCGGCCCGACCGCCCACCCGCGGGTGGCCTTCAGGAGCACTATCGGAGCTGTGACGACGGTCCCCGAACTGGTGGCGCCCCGCGATCCCGGCCTTTCCCGGGCGTGGCGCTCCGACCGTCGCGCCGCGCGGCGCGACGAGCCCGATCTTCCGGTCGCGATGGCCCTGGCCACCGACGGTTCGGAGCTCACCACGGCGGACGTCCTGCGCGACGCCGGTGTCGACGTCGTGGGCCTGCTCGCCCCGGAACCACTGGAGTCGCTGGCCTGGGCGGCCGAGGCGCACGCGCCGCGGGCCTACAGCGACCTGATCGCGCTGCTGTCGGACGACATCGAGGCGATCTGCGTCGAGATGGCCCCACCGGCGTCCGACTTCGTGGCCCGCCGGGCGGCCGAGGCGGGCCTGCACGTGCTGCTCGCCAGGCCGGCAACCGCCGAGGCGGAGTCGCTGCGCGCCGTCGCCGACGTCGCCGAGGACGCGGACCTGGCCCACGTCGTCGCGCTCGACGGGCGGGCCTGGCCGGCGGCATGGCATGTGCAGGCGTCCGTCCACTCGCTGGGACGGCTCAGCCAGATCACGGTCGTCGGTGCGCCGGCCGGCCCGCTGGGCCGGGCGGAGACCATCGACCTGGCGCTGCGCTGGTGCGGCGAGATCCTTGCCGTGTGCGCGGATCCGGGCAGCATGCCGGCGGCCGCGCTCACCCCGGACGCGCCGGTGACGCTGGCCCTGCTCGCCGCCAACGGCACGACGATCCTCATCAACGAGCGGATGAGCGGCGAGCTCACCACCGCGGTCGTCACCGTCTGCGGCGACGCGGGGCGCATGGTCGTCCAGGGCCGGCGGGTGCGCCGCCAGGACCGGACAGGCGTCCGCGACCTGTGGATGCCGACGGTCCCCGCCGAACGGCCCGGCCTGGTCGAGGCGACCTATGACGTCGTGCGCGCCGCGGAGCTGAACGATCCCGCGCTGGTCCGTGGCGCCACCTTCCACGACCTGCTCACCGCCACCCGTCTCCAGGTGGCGGCCACGGCATCCCGGCAGAGCGGCGGCTGGGTCGAGCTCTAGCGCTGGGCCGACAGGGCCGCGGGCCGGCGGGGCCGCGCGTCAGAGGCCGGCGAGCCGGTCGAGGATGGGTGCCGCCGCGCGCAGCGCGTCGGCGTCCTGCGGGGGCAGGTCGGCGAGGCGCTCGGCCAGCCACTCGTCCCGGCGGCGGCGGTCGGCGGTGAGCAGGTCGCGGCCCTCCTCCGTCACCTCGGCGATCACCTGACGCCCGTCGGAGGGATGCTGGCCGCGGCGGACCAGGCCGGCCTCGGCCAGCGTGGTGATCACCCGCGTCATCGACGGCGGCTGCACGCGCTCGTGGGCGGCGATCTCACCAAGGGTCATCGGCCCGTGTCGGGCGAGCGTGGCAAGGGTCGCGACCTGGGTGGGCGTCAACGTGCTGGAACGCTCCTGGCGCATCCGCCGGGACAACCGCATCACGGACAGACGCAGGGTCGACGCAAGCTCCGCGACACCCACGCTCTCCATTCGTAGAAGCTACTGGTTGGCCTCATCCGTACTCAAGGCTGATCTGACGGCACACAACGGGTGTCGGGGGCCGGCCGCCCCCCGGTAGCGTCCGGCTCCCGACGTTCGCGGGCACCTGCCCGTGCGCGGCGGAGCCGGCGGGAGGGCCGGTTTCATGATTTCCCGTGGTGGCGGTTCGCCGCCTCCGGGAGACCTCCACCGTTTCGGGGTACTTACCACCCCGCCCACCCGGGGGGTAACCCTCAGACGCGGCCGACCGGTGTGTCACTCTTGTGCGGTGAGCTCGTCACACCTGGTGGGACGGTGATGTGGCGGGACGCTGATGTGCCGCGACCGTCGCGGGAGCCGCACGTACCCCGAGCGCTGGTGCACGCGATCGCTCGGCATCGCCTCGTCTCCCTGGTCACCGCCGGCATCATCACGTCGCTGCTGACGATCGGTGCGCAGTGGCCGGCCTGGTCGGTCACCCCGTTTCCCGCCTCGCTGAACGTGCTGGTCGCCGTCACCTTCGTCCTCACCGGCCTGCTGCTCCTCGACGAGGACGCCCTCGGCAGCGTGAGCTGGGCGTTCGTGCTGGGCGGACTGATGTGGGCGGTGACCTGGACCGCTACCTGGGAGCACGGCCCGAGCGCCGTGGTCTCCTCGTTCGCGTACACCCACTTCTGGGTCTGTCTGGGGTGGGGCGTGCTGCGGTACCCGGAGGGGCGTCTCGCCAACACCGCCGAACGCGCCCTGGTCGTCACCGCGGTCGCGGTCATCCCGGTGGGCAACCTCGTCCTGCTGGCGCTGTGCCGACCGGAGGAGCTCGGCTACCAGGCGGACGTCTGGTGGTACGGCTCCGCGGTGGACCCGGGCGTGTTCGAGGTCGTCGTGAACATCCTTGACGCCCTGACCCTCGGGGTCGTCGTCTCCTTCGGGGTCGTCGTCACGCGGCGGTACCGGCGGGCGTCGGCGCTGGAGCAGCGCACCCTCGGCCCGGTCGCCGTGGGCATGATGGCCGCGTTCGCGATGGCCGCGGTGGTCAACCTGTTCGTCTACTACCCCAACGGCCACGACATCAGCCTGCTCTTCACGCCGATGGCGGTGATGCTGTTCGCGATCCCGGCGGCCTTCGCGGCCGCGGCGGTGCGCCGGCACCTGGCCCGGGGGCGCATCGCCCAGTTGCTGAGCGGTCTGACCATGCCGCCGTCACCGGCCGCGGTCCGGCAGGTGCTGCGGGCCGCGCTGGGTGACGAGAACGCGCAGATCTACCTGTGGGTGCCCGACCGGGGCGTTCACATCAACAGCGACGGACAGCCCGCCGCACCGCCCCCGGCGGACGACACGCTGCTCTCGCTGCCAGTCCGCAGCACCTCCGGCGCGCCGCTCGCCGTCCTGTCCGCCCGGTCGTCCCTCGACCGGGACCGTGACCTGGTGGACGTCGCCCTGAGCGCCAGCGCGATCGCGTTGGAGAACGCCCTGCTGCACGCCATGGTCACCGCCCAGCTGGACGCGGTGCGGGCCACCCGCACGCAGCTCGTCGAGGTGGGCCTGGCCGAGCGCCGCCGCATCGAGCGGAACCTGCACGACGGCGCCCAGCAGCGCCTGCTGGCGCTCGCGGCCAGGCTCGGGCTCGCGCAGGCGCAGGCGGCCGACGAGGCGACGGCCGCCGCGTTCGCCGCCGCCTCCGCCGACCTGCGGGCCGCGCTGGAGGAGCTGCGCGGGCTTGCCCGCGGGATCCACCCGCCGGTGCTGACCGAACGCGGGCTGCGCGCGGCGCTCGAGGACGTCGCCGGGCCGCTCCCGCTGACGGTGGACCTGCGGGTCCCGGACGAGCGCTACGAGGCCGCGCTGGAGACCACTGCGTACTACACCGTCAGCGAGGCCCTCGCGAATACGGTGAAACATGCCGATGCCACCCATGTCCAGGTAACAGTGCGCAGGGCGGGCACGCAGTTCCTGATCCAGATCGCCGACAACGGGAGAGGCGGTGCGGTCATCCGAAAGGACGGCGGCATCGCCGGGCTGGTCGAGCGCGTCCGCGCGCTCGGGGGGGAGGTCACCCTGTCCAGCCCGTGGCAGTCCGGGACGCGGCTGACTGCCATGATCCCCAGCGGGCCCGCGGAACACAGGCGGCAGGGCACCGGTGACAGCCAGGACGTCGGTGACAGCCAGGTTGCCAGCGACAGCCAGGTTGCCGCCGGCAGAACAGGGGCAGGCGATGACAGCGGGGCTCGGCAGGTGAGCGGTGAGCGGTGAGCGGTGCGGGTAGCCATCGCCGACGACTCGGCGCTCTTCCGTGAGGGTCTCGCCCTGCTGCTGACCGCGGCCGGGGTGCAGGTGACGGCGCAGGCCGCCGAGCCGGCGCCCATCCTCGCGCGGCTCGCCGACGATCCGCCGGATGTCGTCATCCTGGACATGCGGATGCCGCCGACGTTCACCGACGAGGGCCTCGCCTCCGCCGAGCGGATCCGTGCGCAGTACCCGGCGGTGGGGGTCCTGGTCCTCTCCACCTACGCGGACGTCCACTACGCCGTCCGGCTGCTCGGCGACGGCCGAGGCGGCATGGGCTACCTGCTCAAGGACCGGGTCACGGACCTCAACGGCCTGCTCGACGGGCTGCGCCGCATCGCCGCCGGCCGCCTCGTCGTGGATGAGGACATCATCGCCGGTCTGCTGGCGCACCGCCGTCGGTCCGAGGCCCTCGACCGGCTCACCGAACGGGAACGGGCCGTCCTGCGCGAAATGGCCGAGGGCCGGTCCAACGCGGGAATCGCGGCGAAACTCCATCTGGCGCCGAAAACGGTCGAGAACCATGTGGCGAGTGTGTTCTCGAAACTCGCGATGCCGATGTCGGGCGACAACAACCGGCGGGTGCTGGCCGTTGTCGCCTGGCTCCGTTCCACCGGTGAGGTGACCGCTTCCGCGCCGGGTACGACCGGTACACGAGGGGGCGAATCCGCCCCGCGTACGTAGCTGGGGTCGCCGCAATCAGCGCCGGCCGACCGCCGGCCGATCGGCGGCCGACCGGCGGTCGGCCGCGCGCATCCGTGCCGTTCGGCCATCACCCGTTGCTTACAGGCAACGACCGCCGGTTCGTCCGGATGGTCGGGGGCACCTCGCCGAGGGTTCGATGGCGGCACCTGAATGCACGGGCCCGGGCCCGTCAGCAGCACCTCCGCCCCACCGGATGTCTCCGCGTCACCAGACCGCCACTGAGGCGATGCTTCCGATTTCACCGGTTTCGTCCGCCGATACGCGCAGATTGCACACTCTCGAGCAAGACAAGTGTCTTTGAAATGAGCCTGTCAAGCAGGAATTCGAAAGACAAACGTCTTTAGCGAGGCCGGCGGGCGCGGCCGGCACCGCCTTCCCACCGGCACGATCAGCGGCCGAACGCCGAATCGAAGAGGTTCGCCCCGACAACCACCCCTCGGAACAGTCCGCCGGCCAGGTCGCTAACATCCTGACCCGCAACATCAACTAAATGATCTAGCGTCAGGGACCCTGCCGGTCACGGCACGGATAAGTCGGGAAGGGTCGGCGGGAGGAGTCAGCCGGTGTCTGCCAACGCCAGCACTCGATCGCCCTCTTTCAGTGCTCACGGAGGAATGCGTGCTCTTATCCAGGAGGAAAAGAAGCCTGGGCCTGGCGGTGGCTGCGGTTCTCGCCGCCGCCGGGGTGACCAGCTGCTCCGGCGGCACGGGAAGCAGCGGCAGCTCAGTCGCCTGCGAATCCCCCGGTGTCACTCCCGACACGGTCAACCTCGGGCTGGTCGTCACCGACTCCGGTGTGGGCAGTACCGCTTTCGCCTCGGCTCGCTCGGGAATCGACGCGAGGATCGGCCAGGCCAACGAGGAGGGTGGGGTACACGGCCGGCAGATCGCCTACGAGTGGCATGACGACGCGAACTCACCCGCCCAGAGCGACCGCGTTGTCGAGGAGTTCCTCCGCGACAACTCCGTGTTCGGTCTCATGGCGGTCACCCTCGCCCTCGACGAGTCGATCGACACCATGTCCGCGCTGCGCATACCCGTCATCGGGTACGGCCTGCCGACCTGGGCGCCCCACACGAACATGTTCTCGAACCTGTCCTCAGCCGCCCCCACGACGCTCGGGCGCTACATCCAGGCGAACGGCGGAACCAAGGTCGGCGTCGTGATGACGGGGGCGTCGGCCTCCACGATCACGATCATCGATCGGTACAACGAGGCCTTCCGGTCCATCGGGCTCGCCACCACCGAGACCATCCAGTTCTCCAGTGCGACCGACAACCCGGCCAGGGTCGTCCAGCACCTGGCCTCCAACGATGTCGACGCACTGGTCGCCTTCACGGTCCCCGAGGACCTGGCGCGCATCATGCAGGCCGCCCGCCAGTCGAACCTGGGCCTGACCTCCGCGGTCTCGTTCACCGGATACGACCGCAGCGTCCTCTCCGCCCTCGGCCCGCAACTGTCGGGCGTCTCCTTCCCCGTCTACTTCCTCCCCTTCGAGGCCGGTGGGCCCGCGATCGACCGCTACCGGGACGGAATGGCCCGCTTCGCACCCGAAACCGTCCAGACCGACCAGCGGTACGCACTCAACTCCTACATCTACGCGGACATGTTCCTGCGTGGCCTCGACCTGGCCGGGGAATGCCCCACCCGTGAGGGTTTCATCAACGCCCTGCGCAGGGTGAGCGACTACGATGCGGGCGGCCTGATCGAGCCCGTGAACCTGGCCAACAACGCGACCGAGCCGCTCAACTGCCACGCCTTCGTCAAGATCAACGGCCCGGGCACCGCGTTCGAGGTCGTCCGCAAGCGGCTCTGCGCCGACGGCTCTGGCAGCTGACCGGCGTCGAGGCCAGCTGACCAGCGTCGAGGCCAGCTGACCGGCGTCGAGGCCAGCTGACCGGCGTCGAGGCCAGGAGCCTCGGGTCAGAGGCAGGAGCACCGAGCGGGTACCGCGCGGCGCGATCAGGCGGTCGCGGCGCGCGGGAACCGGCTTCTCGCCTGTGTGACCAATCTCGCCAAACCACCGCCTGCGCGCCGATCGGGCCGGACGACGACAGCCCCACGCAGGAGCACGGGCCGGTGGCCCAACCGCCCCAGGACACCCAAATCGGGCAGACCATTACCAGGTGCATCAGCCCGCGCGCCACCCTGAGCCCGCCGACATACAGGGTGGCACAGCACACGTGGGACAGACGCCACCGATCACGCGCATGTCGTGGCTCGAACCGCGAGACTTGGGGACAACCGAACCAGACCAGTGAACCGGCGAGAGCGCTCCGAACCCGGGCGCGCGCCCGGAGGTGGCCGACGCCGTCACCCGGCAGTGCCATGGCGAGAGGAGCCCGGCGTGTCCGAGCAGGTCAGTACCCTGACCGTCACAGACAACCGCACCGGTCGGACGTACGAGGTGCCGGTCACCGACGGCACGATCCGCTCGAGTGCGTTCCGTGCCATCAAGGTCGACGACGACGACTTCGGCCTCATGGCGTACGACCCCGCCTTCACGAACACGGCGAGCTGTCGTAGCGCCATCACCTACATCGACGGCGACGCGGGCATCCTGCGCTACCGCGGCTACCCGATCCAGGAGCTGGCGGAGAAGAGCAGCTTCCTGGAGGTCGCCTACCTGCTGCTGGCTGGCGAGCTTCCGACCTCGGACGAGCTCGCCACCTGGGAAGACGAGATCACGCACCACACCCTGGTGCATGAGTCGATCAAGAAGTTCATCGACGGCTTCCACCACGACGCCCACCCGATGGGCATGCTGGTGTCGACCGTCGGCGCGCTGTCGACCTTCTACCCGGACGCGAAGACGATCGACGACCCGGGCCTGCGGCGGCTGCAGATCGTCCGGCTGATCGCGAAGATCACGACGCTGGCGGCGTTCTCGTACCGCCACTCCGTGGGCTTCCCGTACGTCTACCCGGACAACGACCTCTCGTACGCCGGCAACTTCCTCAACATGATGTGGAAGGCCACCGAGCTCAAGTACGAGCCGGACCCGAACCTCGAGCACGCCCTCGACGTGCTGTTCATCCTGCACGCCGACCACGAGCAGAACTGCTCCGCGAACGCGATGCGCGCGGTGGGCAGCTCGCAGGCCGACCCGTTCTCGGCCGCGGCCGCGGCGATCTCCGCGCTCTACGGGCCGCTGCACGGCGGCGCCAACGAGCAGGTCCTGCGCATGCTCTCCGAGATCGGCTCGGTGGAGAACATCCCGGCCTTCATCGCGCAGGTCAAGGACGGCAAGAAGAAGCTCATGGGCTTCGGCCACCGGATCTACAAGAACTATGACCCGCGGGCCCGGGTGATCCGCCAGGTCGCCGACGAGGTCTTCAAGGTCACCGGCACCAACCCGCTGCTCGACCTGGCGATGGAGCTGGAGCGGATCGCGCTGGAGGACGAGTACTTCATCGCCCGCAAGCTGTACCCGAACGTCGACTTCTACACCGGCATCATCTACCAGGCCATGGGCTTCCCGGTCGAGATGTTCCCGGTGCTGTTCGCGATCGGGCGGATGCCGGGCTGGCTGGCCCAGTGGGAGGAGGGCCTGCTCGACCCCGAGCAGAAGATCGCCCGCCCGCGGCAGCTGTACGTCGGCTATGACGAGCGCCCGTATGTGCCGATGAACCTCCGGTCGGCAGCGACGGACTCCGAGAGCGACCCGATCGCCGCCCAGGCCGCTCAGGCCGCCCCCAGCCGCCCGCTGCGCTGACCTGCCGGGGGTCCCCTCCATCCCCGGGCGGCCCCCCGCCTCGGACGACCGCCTCCGGCCTGTCTGGCCGGCAGGCGGTCGTTCTGCTTTTCCACCGCCGACGGGGTGTCCCGAACCGGCCCCGGGCACGGCACCGGCACGGACTGAAATTTCTCTGAGTTGACCGATCTACCGTCGTGTCGTGACTGGGACACCGCTGGACTTGCTGATCATCGGTGCGGGACCGGCCGGGCTGCAACTCGCCGCCTTTCTGGAGCAGGACGGCATACGGGACTACCTCGTCCTCGACGGCGCCCCCGCCCCCGGCTCCTTCTTCGCCCGCTTCCCACGGCACCGGACGCTCATCTCGATCAACAAGCCGCACACCGGGTCCACCGACCCCGAGCTGAACCTGCGCCTGGACTGGAACTCGCTTCTCGGTGACCGGACCCCGCTTTTCACCTCGTACACCGAACGCTACTTTCCGGACGCCGACGTCATGGTCCGGTACCTGGCCGACTTCGCCGCGGCCGCCGGCGTGCGGGTGCGCTACAACGCCCGGGTCGCCCGCGTGCACCGCGGCGAGTTCTTCGAGGTCACCGACACCAGCGGGGAGACCTACCGGGCCCGGCGGCTCGTGGTGGCGACCGGTGTCTCCAGGCCGCACCTGCCGCCGATCCCGGGGATCGAGGCGGCCGAGAGCTACGACGAGGTCTCGGTGGATCCGCGCGACTTCACCGACCAGCGGGTCCTCATCATCGGCAAGGGGAACTCGGCCTTCGAGACGGCCGACAACCTGATGGAGACGACCACGCTCATCCACGTGGCGGGTCCGAGCTCGATCCGCCTGGCCTGGCAGAGCCACTACGTCGGCCACCTGCGGGCGGTGAACAACAACTTCCTCGACACCTACCAGCTGAAGTCCGCCAACGCGATCCTCGACGGCAACGTGCGTGAGATCCGCCGCGAGCCGGACGGCGACGGGTTCACGGTCACGTTCAGCTTCAGCCGGGTGAACGAGGTGCGCAAGGACATCCGGTACGACCGGATCATCCTGTGCACCGGTTTCCGGTTCGACCCGGACATCTTCGACGACACCTGCCGACCGGAGCTGGTCATCCGGGACAGGTTCCCGGCGCAGACCGACGAGTGGGAGTCGGTGAACGTCCCCGGTCTCCACTTCGCGGGCACGCTGTCCCAGGTACGGGACTTCAAGAAGTCGACGGGCGGCTTCATCCACGGCTTCCGCTACAGCGTCCGGGCGCTGCACCGGATTCTCGAGCGGCGGTACCACGACGTGCCCTGGCCGGTGGAGAAGATCGATGTGGACGCGACGGCCGTCGCCGACGCCATCATCGCGCGGGTCAACCGGACCTCCGCGCTGTGGCAGCAGTTCGGCGTGCTCGCCGACGTCGTCACGGTCGGCGGGGTGGACGCCCGCTACCACGAGGAGGTCCCGGTCGACTACTTCGCCCGGGTCGGGCTGTCGACCGACGACCACCAGGTGACGGACGCCTTCGTCGTCACGCTGGAGTACGGCCCGGACCACGACAAGGTCGACCCGTTCGACATCAACGTCGGCCGCATCGCCCAGGACGCCGTCGGGCAGGCACACGACGCCGCGTACCTGCACCCGGTCGTCCGCCACCACCGTGACGGTGCGGTCGTCGCCGTCCACCACCTGGCGGAGAACCTGGAGAACCAGTGGGACCGGCCAGACGTCCACGGCGCACCGCTGGTCGCGTTCATCGACCGCTGCCTGGCCCGCTGAGCACCCGGTGCTCACCCTGGCGGAGATCGAGCACAAGGCCGCGGCCCAGCTCGACCCGGCGCACTACGACTTCTTCGCCGGTGGCGCGGGCGACGAGCGGACCCTGCGGTCCAATGTCACGGCCTTCGACCGGCACCGGCTGCGGCCCCGGGTACTGCGCGGCACCGGGCAGCGTGACCTGGGCATGACCCTCCTCGGTCAGCAGCTGGCCTTCCCGGTCCTGGTGGCGCCGACGGCGTTCCACCGGCTCGCTCATCCCGACGGGGAGGTCGGCACCGCCAGGGCGGCCGCCGCCGCCGGAACGATCATGATTCTGAGCATGGCGGCGACCCAGCCGGTCGAGGAGGTTGCGGCGGCCGGCGCGCCGCTGTGGTTCCAGCTCTACCCGCAGCCGGATCGGAGCTTCACCGAACGGCTTGTCCGGCGGGTGGAGGCGGCCGGCTGCGGCGCGCTCGTCGTCACCGTCGACTCCCCGGTGTTCGGCCGGCGCGAACGGGACCTGCGTCACGGTTTTCTCGACCTCCCGGACGGGCTGGCCTGCGAGAACATGCGCGAGCCCGGGTCCAGCCACCCCCGGGAGATCGCCTGGGACCCGGACCTGGGCTGGGACACGGTCGCCTGGCTGCGTGCGCTGACGCCGCTGCCGATCGTCCTGAAGGGGGTGCTCCACCCGGCCGACGCCAGGCTCGCCGTCGAGCACGGCGTCGACGGGATCATCGTCTCGAACCACGGCGGACGGCAGCTCGACGGGGCCGTGGCGACCCTCGAGGCGCTGCCCGCCGTGGTCGACGCGGTGGCGGGACGGCTGCCCGTCCTGCTCGACGGTGGGGTTCGGCGTGGCACCGACGTGGTAACCGCACTCGCGCTCGGGGCAAGCGCCGTCGCGGTCGGGCGACCGGTCGTGTGGGGACTCGCCGCCGGCGGCACGGAGGGCGCGCGGGCCGTGCTGGAGCTGCTCCGCGAGGACGTCGACCGGGCAATGGCGCTGTGCGGTGCCGACCGGCCGTCCGCGCTGACCTCCGATCTCGTCGTACCTGCCCGCTGGTGCCACCCGTGACCCTGCCCGCACGCACCGCCGCACTGCCGGCGCTGCTGGTGCGGGCCCGGGAGTGGATGTTCACCCGCATGAACGGTGGGGAGGGCGTCCCGGTGCCGGGGCCGCTCGTCGGGCCCGAGCACTTCCACCGCGTCTACGCCGACCCGGCCGCGAACGGCCGCAGCCAGGGCGCGGGCCTGTCCGACCTGTTCTGGTACTGGCTGGCGCCCGGGCCACAGATGCACCAGGAGCATCTCGAACCAGGCGAGCGGTACCGGGCGGTCGCGCGCGTCACCCGCCAGGTCCTCGCCGTGCCTCAGCAGCGCTCCTACCAGCTGGCCCGGGACGCCGCCGCCCGCAGGCTCGGCGCGTTGCCGGCCGACCAGCTCAGCCTGGTCCGGCTACGTGACCTGATGATGCCCGTCTGGGCCGAGGTCTACTACGAGCTGGTCTTCGCCGAGCCCTGCCCACCGCAGGTCCGTGATCTGATCGTCGCGAACGCCGACGACGTCGTCACCGCACTGAAGTGCTGCTCGCTGCGGCACATGCGTCGGCGCGACCGGCTCACCCGGTACCTGACGGGCCGGCTCGAGGCGGGCACCGTGCCGGTGACACTGCCCGCGCCGTTCACCGTCCAGGAGACGGCCTGGTACCTGCAGGGCGCCTTCTTCAACACGGCGGTCGTGCAGATGTCGGAGGCGATGGCCCATCTTCTCCTCGCCCTGGCGCAGCATCCGGACGTCCAGCGCCGCCTGCACGAGGCCCTGGACGACGACGAGGCGCTCGACCGGGTCATCGACGAGACGCTGCGGGTCCATCCGCTGTTCGGTGTCGCCCACCGCATCACCACCGCGCCGATCGTGGTCGACGACCAGGTCACGCTGCCGGCCGGGTCGGTGCTGCTGTTCAACTACCTGGCCTACCAGCGGACCGGGCCCGCGGCCGACGGCACGTTCGACCCGGACCGCTGGCTCACCCTCGAGCGGCGCGCGGCGCACTTCATCCCGTTCGGGGTCACCGCCAACCGGGCGTGCCCCGCCCGGGGGGCCGCGCCGGTGATGATGCGCGCGGTCACCCGGGAGGTCCTGCGCCGTTTCGCGCTGACGTCCACCGTGCACCACACCCGCTCACTGCCGAGCCGGGGGCCGTGCTACCTGGTGCCGCCGGCCGCGGCCGGGCCGGGGGCCGCCCGGCTGCGCGCGATGCGGCGGCGGGACGGCTGGGCCGACGCCGGCCGCAGCGTTCTCCAGCTCTTCTTCGGTGCGGTGATGGTGCTCGATGCCCGCCGCCTGCGCCTGTGCGCGAACCATTTCGGATCTTCTCCCGCTCGGAGGTAACCGGTCGTGACTCCCAGTGAGCTCGCGCCGCGGTTCTTCATTGCCGTGGTTGTGATCCTGCTGTTCTGCAAGCTGGTCGCGTGGACGTTGGGCAGGGTCGGGCAGCCGGCGGTGGTGAGCGAGATGCTCGCCGGCGTGCTGCTCGGGCCGTCGCTGTTCGGGCTGCTGTTTCCCGACGCGCAGGATGCGCTGTTCCCCCGGGAGCTCTACCCGGTGCTCTACATCCTCGGCCAGGTCGGTCTGGTGATCTTCATGTTCCAGGCCGGCCACGCGTTCGCCCGCCACCGGGTGCCGAATCTCCTCGGCACCGCCGGCGCTGTCTCGCTCGCCGGGGTCACCGCGCCGCTGACGCTCGGTGTCCTGCTGGTCGTCACCACGAGCGGACACGTGCCGATCCGGGCGGACGGCGTGGCGACCGGCGTGACGGCGGCCTTCGTCGGGGTCGCGCTGGCCATCACGGCCTTCCCCATGCTGGCGCGGATCATCACCGAGCGCGGGCAGGCCGGGACCCGGCACGGCACCCTCGCCCTGGCCAGCGGCGCGATCGACGACGTGGTGGCGTGGATCATGCTGGCCTTCGTCATCGCGGCGGCGTCCGGCGAGCTCGGCCCGGCGCTGGTCACGCTCGGCGGCGCGGCGTTCTTCGTGGTGCTCATCTGGTTCGGCGCCCGGCCGCTGTCCCGCCTGCTGCTGACGCATCCGCGGATCAGCCCCCAGGAGCAGCTGCTCGGCACGGTCGTGCTGCTCTTCGCCATCGCGTGGTACACGGACGAGATCGGTCTGTACGCGGTTTTCGGCGCCTTCGCCGTCGGTGTGGTCATGCCGCACAACGAGCGCGCGGAAGCTGTCACCGGCACCCTGACGCCGATCTCCCAGAACATCTTCCTTCCGTTGTTCTTCACCTACTCCGGGCTGCGCACCGAGTTCGGCCTGCTCAGCGACGGGTCCGTGCTGCTCTTCGCGCTCGGGTGCATCGCGGTGGCCATCATCGGGAAGTTCGGCGCGTGCTGGGTCGCGGCCCGGCTGCGCGGTGAGCCGAACGGCGTGGCGCTGCGGGTCGGCGCGCTGATGAACGCCCGCGGGCTGATGCAGCTCATCGCCCTGAACGTCGGTCTGGAGGAGGGCATCGTGACGCCCTCCCTGTTCACCGCGCTGGTGCTCGTCGCCCTAGTGACGACATTGATGACAACGCCGCTGCTGACGCTGGTCGAACGCCGGGAGAAGGCCTGGGCAGCCGCGCCCCAACCAGCCCAGATACTCCCGGAAGGGCGGGCATAAGGGTCATCAGTCACTTTTCTGGCAACCAGCGGCGTGGGATGGTTGGCGGGTGCGGGCACCAGCCAGGTCGCGGTCGTCCGGCCCCTATCGACTGCTCCTGGTCGAGGACGACCACGAACTCGTCGACCTCCTCACCGGCACCCTGCGGGTCGAGGGCTACGACGTCGACGTCGCCCACGACGGGCAGCGCGGCCTCCATCTCGGGCTGACCAGGGAGTACGACGTCGTCGTCATCGACCGCCGGCTGCCCGCCCTGGACGGCCTCGACCTGCTCGTCCGGCTGCGTGCCCGCGCGGTCCGTGCCCGCGCCCTCCTGCTGACCGCGCTGGGCACCGTCCACGACCGGATCGACGGCCTCGACGCCGGGGCCGACGACTACCTGGTGAAGCCGTTCGACCTGGACGAGCTGAGCGCCCGGATCAGGGCCCTGTGCCGGCGCACCCTCGACATGACCGAGGTGCTGCCCATCGGCTCCGCCCATCTTGATCTCGGTCTGCGTGACGTCGCGCTCCCGGGCGGCGACCGGGTGCCGCTCTCGGCCCGCGAGTTCGAGCTGCTGCGGCTGCTCGCCGAGCAGCCCAACACCGTGCACTCCCGTTCCGAGCTGCGCCGCCGCGTCTTCCGGGACGCCCCCGCGGCGTCGATCGTGGACACCTACGTCTACTACCTGCGCCGCAAGCTCGGCCGGTCCGTGGTCCGCACCATCCACGGCCTGGGCTACCGCCTCGGGGCCCTGTGAGCCGACCCGGCGGCTCCACCGGGACGGGCGGCACAGGCGGAGGTTCGTGGGCCGAGCCGCACGGCTCCTGGGCCACTGCCGAACGGACGGTGCTGCGGCGGGCCAGGTTCCGTATCGGGGTCCTGGTCGGCGTGCTGATCACCCTGCTCGTCGCGCTGGTGAGCTGGGTCGCGTACATGGTGCTGGTCCACGCCCAGAACGAGCAGATCGATCGGGAACTGCGCTACACCCTCAGCTACGGGACGCCCACGGCACCGCCGGTCTGCGCGTGGCTGTTCGCCCTCGACGACGGGCGGGTCACGGCCGGCCCGGTGCCGGCCCCGCCCGGCTTCCCGCTACGGGCCGATCTGGACGCCGCCGTCGCCTCCCGTATGACGACGGAACGCGCGGTGAGCCGCAACGGGACCAGGTACGTGATCCGTACCCAGGCCCGCGGCGACGGCGCCGTCCAGGCCGTCTTCGACACCCGCTACCAGCTCTCCGACCGCCGGCACCTGCTGATCGCCCTGCTGGTCACCTCGTCCGGCTCCGTCCTCGCCGCGATCGTGGCCGGTACGGCCGTGAGCCGCCGCGCAGTCGCCCCACTCGCCGAGGCCCTGGCCACCCAGCGCCGGTTCGTCACCGATGCCAGCCACGAGCTGCGCACCCCCATCACCGTGGCCTACACCCGGGTACAGGTCCTCATCCGGCGGGGCGCGGCCAGCGGACTTCCCGCCGACCACCGCAAGGGGCTGGAACAGCTCGCGGCGACCGTGCGCAGGCTCGGCGAGATCGTCGACGACCTGCTGCTGTCAGCCCGCCTCGTGGGCAGCGCGGCCGAACCTGTCCGGGAGCCGGTCGACCTGGTCGGGGTCGTCGAGGCGGCGGTGGCGGCCAAAGCCGACCGCCTCGCCGAACAGACCGTGACGCTGGAGTTCCAGCGCCCCGCCGGACCACTGTTCGTCGACGGCGTCGCGTCGGCGCTGCGCCGCGCGGTGGACGAGCTGCTGACGAACGCCGGCAACCATTCCCCGGCCGGCGGGCACATCGTGCTGGCCCTCGGCCGCGCGCAGCGCGGCAGGTGGATCGAGCTGACCGTCACCGACAACGGGGACGGTTTCGACCCCGCCGCGGCCGAGCGCCTCTTCGACCGCTTCTACCGCGGCCCCGGCGGCCGGGAGCGCCGTTCCGGGCTGGGCCTCGGCCTGGCGCTGATGCGCGAGGTGGTGACGGGTCATCGCGGCACCATCGAGGCCGTCGGACGGCCCGGGCAGGGTGCCACCTTCACGCTCCGGCTGCCGGAGTCCACCGACACGGCTGCGGCTGCGGGTGCCGCTGCGGGTGCGGGTGCCGCTGCGGGTGCGGGTGCCGCTGCGGGTGCGGGTCCGCGGCGCGAGGCGTAGCGGGCGTCAGGGGCTCAGGGCGTCAGGGCGTCAGGGCGTCAGCGGAGCGATCACCTCGGCAGCGGTGCGGACGTCGGCGTCGAGCGGGCGGTCCGGGTCGACGGGCGGCACCGCCGCCGCGAGCGCGTCGAGGACGTCCGCGCACCCGGGCGCGGTGGGGCGGCGGGAACCCACGTGCAGCGCCTGCCGCAGCCCCAGGGCGAGCGAGCCGCACAGCAGGCGGAGCAGCCCGGCGACCTCGTGGGCCCGCAGGGCAGCCTGGGTGCCGAACGGCACGACGTCCTGGTTGTGCAGGTTGGTCGGCAGGCTCTGCATGCTGGCAGGCACCGCGGCACGGCGGATCTCGGCGACGAACGCGGTGGTCGCCAGCTGCACCCCCTGCAGGCCGTGCTGGCGACCGGGGCCTGCCGCGAGCATGGGCGGGAGCCCCCCGTTGCGGGCCGGGTCGACGAGCAGGTCAAGCTGCCGCTCGACCAGGTTGCCCAGCTGGGCGGTGACCATGGCCAGGACGTCGGCGGCGAACGCGGCCGGCTGCCCGAAGAAGTTCCCGCCGTGCACGACCGCGTTGTCCGCCGGGAAGAACAGCGGGTTGTCGCTGACGCTGCGCAGGTCCGCGGCGACGACACCGTCCACGTAGCGCAGCGCGTCCTCGGCGGCACCCAGCAGCTGCGGCGAGCAGCGGATGCTGTAGGGCTCCTGCAGCGCACGCTGGCCGGACGGGCTGGCGCCCGCGAGCGTCCGGCGCATGTCCGCGGCGATCGCAGCCGCCCCGGGATGGGCGTAGGCGGCGATCAGGCGCGGGTCGAGGAACTGCGGGTCGGCGCCGAGCAGGTCGACCAGCAGGCAGGTGAGCGTCCCACTCGCCCGCAGCGACGCACGCACGCTGGCCAGGGCCAGGGCGAGTGCGGCCGTGGTGAGCGACGTCCCGTTGACGAGGGCGAGCGCGTCCCGGCCGTCGAGCCCGAGCGGGGCGAGCCCGGCCTCGTCGAGAGCCCGCGCCGCCGGCATCCGCACGCCGCCGAGGTAGGCCGCGCCGCGGCCGCGCAGCGCCTGCGCGGCGTAGGCGAGCGGTATCAGGTCCCCGCTCGCGCCGACCGAGCCGTACCGCGGCACGGCGGGCACGAAGGTCGTCGCGAACATCGCCGCGAGGCCGTCGACGACGTGCGCCGACACCCCGGACGCGCCCTGGGCCAGCGACCACGCCCGGACCAGCAGCGCCGCCCGCACGATGTCGGGGGGCAGGTCCGGGCCCTGCCCGGCGCCGAGGTGGGCAAGGGTGTTGTCGCACTGGTCCGCCTCGTCGTCCCGCCCGGCGAACCCGACCAGCGCCCCGAAGCCGGTCGTCGCCCCGTAGACGGGGCGGTCCTCCTCCCGCAGCACCTCGCGCAGGAAGAGCCGGCCACGCTCGACCTCGCTGCGCACAGCTGAGCCGACCTGCACCTTCAGCGGCCCGCGGGCCCGGGCCAGGTCGGTGCCGGACAGCGGCACGGCAAGATCAACAACCTTCTCGGTGGCGAGCACGTCTGAAGACCCTAGGGTCGGTTTCTCAGAGTGTTCTGAACTTGCCCAGGTACCTTCCGAAAGCATGAGGCACGACTACCTGATCATCGGTTCGGGTCCAGCCGGGTTGCAGCTCGCCGCCTTGTTGGAGCGCGGTGGTCACGACTATGTCGTTCTGGAACGCGGAGCCGGCCCGGGAACGTTCTTCGAGACCTACCCACGGCACCGCCAACTTATCTCCATCAACAAGGTGCACACTGGGCTCGACGACCCGGAAATGCGCATGCGGATGGACTGGAACTCGCTGTTGAGCGAGAACTCCGAGCTGCTGTTCACCCGGTACAGCAAGCGATACTTCCCGCAGGCGGCGGATCTCATCCGCTATCTGGCCGACTTCGCCGCGGCGACCGGTGCGCGGGTGCGCTACGACACCGAGGTCGTGCGGATCGCCCGGGACGACGACGGTTTCGTCGTGGTGGACCAGACCGGCGAGGAATGGCGCTGCCGCCGGCTCGTCGTCGCCACCGGCGTCTCGCAGCTGCACGTCCCGCCCATTCCCGGTATCGAGACCGCGGAGCGGTACGACACCTTCGACACCGATCCGGAGTCGTTCGTCGACCAGCGGGTTCTCATCATCGGCAAGGGCAACTCGGGCTTCGAGACCGCTGACGCGCTGGTGGAGACGGCGGCCGTCATCCACGTCGCCGGGCCGCACTCGATCAGGCTCGCCTGGCAGTCCCACTACGTGGGGCACCTCCGCGCGGTGAACAACAACTTCCTCGACACCTACCAGCTCAAGTCCCAGAACGCCGTCCTCGACGGCACTGTCGAGAGCATCGAGCGACTTCCCGACGGCCGTTACCGGGTGATGTTCCGGTACGCCCGATCGGTGGAGGCGCTGCGGGAGATCTTCTATGACCGGGTGATCGCCTGCACCGGCTTCCGTTTCGACGCCTCCGTGTTCGCCGAGAACTGCCGCCCCACGCTGGTCATCAACGACCGCTTCCCCGAGCAGACGGCGGCGTACGAGTCGACCAACGTCCCCGGCCTGTACTTCGCCGGCACACTCACCCAGCAGCGTGACTTCAAGAGGTCCACCAGCGGCTTCATCCACGGCTTCCGTTACGGCACCCGGGCGCTGTACCGCGTTCTCGCCGCCCGCCATCACGGCGCGCCGTGGCCGGCCGAGCAGCTTGATCCGTCCGCGGACGCGGTCAGCGACGCCATCATCGCCCGGGTGAACCGCTCGTCCGCGCTGTGGCAGCAGTTCGGGGTGATCGGCGACGTCGTCACGGTGGACGGCTCCCGTGCGCTGTACCACGAGGAGGTCCCGGTTCCGTACGCCACCGGAGGCGGACTCGCCGGTGATGGACCTGCCGGTGACGCCGGGAGCGGGGGCGGCCCCCGGCACATGTTCGTCATCACGCTCGAGTACGGGCCGGACCACGACAGCGTCGACCCGTTCGACATCTCCGTGCCGCGCGTCGCCGAGAACGACGCGGCCAACGCGCACGACGCCAGCTACCTGCACCCGGTGGTGCGCTGGTACGTCGACGGCGTGGCGGCGGGCATCCACCATCTCGCCGAGAACCTCGAGAACGAGTGGAACCTGCCGGCGGTGCACCAGCAGCCCCTCGCCGCCTTCCTCAAGGAAAGCCTTGCCCACGCCAGCTGACTCACCCGCCCGCCGCACCACGCCGGCCCCCTATCCTCGGGCGGTCCTGGACCTGCTGGAGGAGGCCGGGCACCGTCCCGTCTTCGAGCACGGCACCCGTGTCGTCACCGGCGCGGACATGCTCGGCCTCATCCGGCGGATCTCCTCCGGGCTGCGGCTCGCGGGAGTGCGCCCCGGCGACGGCCTCGCGCTGCTGCTCGGGGTGAACCCCGAGGCGCTCGCGACGATCCTCGCCGGTCATGTCGTCGGCGCCCGGGTCGTCGGCGTACGTGCCGGACTGCCAGACGGCCAGCTGCGGCACGTCCTCGGCCAGGACATCGCAGCCGTCGTCACCGACCGCCCGGCCACTGTTCGCCCGACCATCGGCAGCCGGACCATCGGCAGCCCGACCGCCGGCGCGGCCGCCCAGCTCTCGGTCACCGGGCTGCTGGTCACCGGCAGGGACGGGGGTGAGAACGCCGCCTCGGTGCGGCTGTCCGGGCGGTCCGGTGACGTCGCGAGGCTCACCCACACGAGCGGCAGTACCGGCCTTCCGAAGGCGTGCGCGCAGACCTACGCCGCCCTGGGCGCCGCCTGGACCGCACGGCCGGCGGCGTGGCCGCCCGCGATCCGCGAACTGGCCTCCCGGCTCCAGCGCTTCCTCGTCTTCGGGTCGCTGGGCAGCCAGGTGATGATGGAGTACGGCGTGCTGACCCTCGCCGCGGGCGGCACGCTGGTCGTCGCCGACCCGCCGGCGATGCCCGAGGCGATCGTGCGGCACCGCGCGACCGCGAGCGTGATGACCGTGGCCCGCCTGTACCGCCTCGTCGCCGACCAGCGGCGCGCGCCGGCCGACCTGAGCACCCTGCGTGCGCTGATGGTCTCCGGTTCGCCGCTGGAGCCCGCCCGGCTGCGCGAGGCGCTCGATGTGCTCGGCCCCGTGGTCTTCCACGGCTACGGCCAGACCGAGGCAGGCACGATCTCGATGGCCACCCCGTTCGACGTCCCCGGCTCGGTCGGGTTCCCGCCGGAGGCGGTGGACGTCCAGGTACGGGCCTCCGACGGCACGCCGCTGCCCGCCGGGGAGTCAGGTGAGCTGTTCGTCCGCACTCCCGCGCAGGCGGTGGGCTACTGGGCGGACCCCGCGCAGACCGCGGAGGTCTTCACGGACGGCTGGGTACGCACCCGCGACCTCGGCCACCTCGACGCCGACGGCCGCCTGTACCTCTCCGGGCGGACGAGGGACGTCATCATCGTCAACGCCGGCCTGCACTACGCCGGGCCGATCGAACGCCTGCTCGCCACCCACCCCGACGTGGCCGAGGCCTACGTCGTCGGCGCCCCGGACGAGAACACCGGCGAGGCGGTGCACGCCTTCGTCGTGCCGGTGGCCGGCCGCGATCCCGACCCCGCCGCGCTGCGGACGCTGGTCACCACCCACCTCGGTGCCGACTGCGCACCCGCCACGATCACCACGATCGACGAGGCCCCCCTGGCACCCAGCGGGAAACCGGACAAGCGCCTGCTCCGACCCACGCATGCCCAGCCGACAGGAGTCGGCCCCGCCTGACTCGAGCTCTGCAGTGAGCTCTGCAGTGCTCGGCTTCCGAGCACTGCAGAGCTCGACCCGGCGCTGCCGGCGCTGTTGTCAGAGGCGCTCGACCACGTGGTCGATGGCGCTGGTGAGGGTCTCGACGTCCGACGGCTCGATCGCCGGGAAGCAGGCGACGCGGAGCTGGTTGCGGCCCAGCTTGCGGTAGGGCTCGACGTCGACGACGCCGTTGGCACGCAGCACCTTGGCGACGGCGGCGGCGTCCACACCCTCGAAGTCGATGGTGACGACGACCTGCGAGCGCTGCGCCGGGTCGGCGACGAACGGTGTCGTGTAGGTGGTCTTCTCGGCCCAGTTGTAGAGGATCGAGGAGGACTCGGCGGTGCGGCGCACGGCCCAGTCCAGGCCGCCCTGCCCGAGCATCCAGTCGAGCTGGTCGGCGAACAGGAACAGGGTGGACACGGCCGGGGTGTTGTACGTCTGGTCCTTGGTGCTGTTGTCCAGCGCCGTCGTCAGGTCCAGGAACGGCGGGATCCACCGGTCGGTGGCCGCGATCTCACCGAGCCGGGCCAGCGCGGCCGGCGACATGAGGGCCGCCCAGAGGCCACCGTCGGAGGCGAAGCACTTCTGCGGGGCGAAGTAGTAGACGTCCACCTCGGTCAGGTCGACGGGCAGGCCGCCGGCGCCGGAGGTGGCGTCCACCAGGTGCAGCGCGCCCGCGTCGGCACCCACCGGACGCCGCACCGGGCGGGCGACACCGGTCGAGGTCTCGTTGTGCGGGGTGGCGTAGACGTCGATGCCCGTCTCGGGAGCCCAGTCGGGGTGGGTGCCCGGCTCGGACTTCACGACCGACGGGTCGGCCAGGAACGGGGCGCCCTTCGTCGTGTCGGCGAACTTTCCGCCGAACTCGCCGAAAACGAGGTGCTGTGAGCGTTCCCGCACCAGGTTGAAGGCGGCGGCGTCCCAGAACGCGGTGGCGCCCCCGATACCGAGGACCACTTCGTAGCCCTCGGGCAGCGAGAACAGGTCGGCGAGCCCCGAACGGACCCGTGCGACGAGGTTCTTCACCGGCTTCTGCCGGTGTGACGTGCCGAGCAGCGACGACCCGCTGGCGGCGAGTGACTCCAACGCCTCGACGCGGACCTTGGACGGGCCGCAGCCGAAGCGACCGTCGACCGGCCGCAGCGACTCGGGCAGGACGATCGTCGGAGCGTCAGGCATTGACATCCCCCAGCGGCCGCGGTGCGGGGCCGATGTAGCGGGCGGACGGACGGATGAGCCGGCCGGTGCGCTTCTGCTCCAGGACGTGAGCGCTCCAGCCCGCGGTGCGGGCACACGTGAACATGGACGTGAACATATGGGCCGGCACCTCGGCGAAGTCCAGCACCACGGCCGACCAGAACTCGACGTTCGTCCGCAGCGGGCGGTCCGGGTACCGGTTCGTCAGCTCCTCGATGGCCGCCGCCTCCAGTGCCTCGGCCACCTCGTAGCGGTCCGAGCCCAGATCACGGGCGGTGCGGCGGAGCACGCGGGCGCGCGGGTCCTCGGCACGGTAGACCCGGTGCCCGAAGCCCATCAGGCGCTCCTTGCGGTCCAGGGCCGCCCGGACGTACCCGGCGGGGTCACCGGTGCGCTCCACCTCGTCGAGCATGGCGAGGACGCGTGACGGCGCGCCGCCGTGCAGCGGACCGGACAGGGCGCCCACGGCGGCCGACAGCGCCGCGGCGGCATCCGCGCCGGTGGAGGCGACCACCCGGGAGGTGAAGGTGGAGGCGTTCATGCCGTGCTCGGCGGCGGACACCCAGTAGGCGTCGACAGCCTGCACGTGCTTGGGGTCGGGCTCGCCGCGCCAGCGGATCATGAACCGCTCGGTGATGGTGCGGGCGCGGTCCACCTCCTTCTGCGGAACAGCGGGCTGCCCGAGACCGCGGGCGGACTGCGCGACGAAGGACAGGGCCATGACGGAGGCCCGGGCCAGGTCGTCCCGCGCCTGCTGGGCGGTGATGTCGATCAGCTGGCCGAAGCCCCAGAACGGCGCGAGCATCGCCAGCGCGCTCTGGACGTCGACTCTTATATCCCCGGAGTGCACCGGCACCGGGAACGGTTCGGCGGGCGGCAGGCCCGGCTCGAACGCCCCGTCGACGAGGAGGCCCCAGACGTGACCGTAGTCGACCTTGCCGACGAGGTCCTCGATGTCGACGCCGCGGTAGCGCAGCGCGCTGCCTTCCTTGTCCGGCTCGGCGATCTCGGTCTCAAAGGCGATGACGCCTTCCAGCCCCGGCTTGAAATCGCTTGTCTTCTCGGCCATCGAGTCCGGATCTCCGCTTCTGTCTCGGCCGACCACGGGACGGGCCCTGCCGGAACCGGCCGGCCGCGGTGTGCCGCGCCACCGGCCGGATGCACGCCGACACGGCCGTCGTCGTCGCATCGGATCTGTCTAACGACGCAATCGTCCGTCTGCATCCTGCCCTGTGAGGGACGGTTACGCCACTGGGCGGGGCGTGATGAGTCGCGTTCCGCACGGGGCGGCCGGCGTGACCCCGGACTCTGCACGGTCAGGCCCGGTCAGGTCCGGTTGCCGGCCGGAATGACACCGGGCCAGGTGAGCGCCGTCACACCACCGAGGGGCTGTCAGGATCCGGGGCGTGACGCCCTCCCCAGCCGTGCCCGATCTCCCGGCGGTGCCCGATCCGTCCGGGCTGCGCCGTGGCTACCACCCCGGCCGGTTCGACGAGTCGATGCTCGCCGCGACCTGGGTCGGGCAGTTCCGCAAATGGTTCGCGGACGCATCCGGCCCGGATTCGGGAATCAGCGAGCCGAACGCCATGATCTTTGGTACGGCGGACGCGGCCGGCCAGCCGAGTTCCCGCACGGTGCTGATGAAAGGGTTCGACCGGCGCGGTTTCACCCTGTTCACGAACTACGGTTCGACCAAGGCCCGCCAGGTCGCCGAGAATCCATTCGGGTCGCTGCTGTTCCCCTGGTATCAGCTGGAGCGTCAGGTGATCGTGGCCGGTTCGGTCGAGCGGGTGCCGCAGGCGGAGAGCGATGCCTATTTCCGCTCCCGGCCCCGGGGATCGCAGCTCGGGGCGTGGGCGAGCCAGCAGTCGGCCGTGATCCCCTCCCGATCGGTGCTCACCGAACGACTCGCCGAACTCGAGCGCCGTTGGCCCACGGGCGTGCCGGTGCCGGTCCCCCCCTTCTGGGGGGGACTACGCCTGGCGCCGACGTCGGTCGAGTTCTGGCAGGGCCGCCCGAACCGCCTTCATGACCGACTGCGCTATCGCCTGATCGCGCAGGGTGCGGAAGGTGTCTGCTGGGTCGTCGAACGACTCGCCCCCTGACCGGCCCGGAATCCAGGCGGCGCAATCCGTGTCCGCCGAGCGGTCCCCTGCGCGGGGGCCGCCCTCCAGTCCGCGGTGATGCCCGGCGTGATGCCCGCACGACCCCGCCACGACGCCCGCACGACGGTCATTCCGCACCGCAACCGAACACCGGCAGAACCGCAGCGCAACGGTGGCCGAACCGAGGCCCGGACAAGCGATCAACCGGCGCCTACGCAGCTTCGCGGGGGGCCTCCCCCCGCCGCCGCTGCGACGCATTTAACACAGATGAACACCCAACGTTCTCGCTACACCAGACCCGCCCAGTCCCTGACGATGCGGGCATTGGTACCTTTCTGTCTGCAGCCGTACCTGATCGGCAAACGCTGATCCGCGTCCCGCGCCGACATGCCGCCCTCCGGCCCGTCGGGCACGTTGACGGGCCGCCGGCAGCGGTCAACGGCGACCCGTCACACATCGAGGGAGACGGATTAATGCGGATCACCAGAATGCTGGCTGCGACAGCCGGCGTTCTCGGCGCGGCCCTGATCGCGGTCGCCGCCCCGGCCTCGGCGGCCACCACGCCGACACCCGACGCGCCGACGACGACCACCTCGGTGTCGCCGACCACCACCCCCGGCGAAGGCATCCTCGCCCAGACCTCGACGACGCCCTCCGGGACACCCACGGCCGACTCGTCGGCCAGCGCGGATCCCTCCGCGACGCCCAGCGTCGACCCGTCGGCGAGCCCGAGCGCCAGCACGGACCCGTCGGCGACGCCGACCGACGCCGCGCCCGAGAGCGCCTCGCCGACCCCCACCGAAGGCACCGGCGACCCGGTCCTCGACGGCTTCCTGTCTCTGCTGCCCTTCAAGGTGCCGCTGGACAAGGAGATCGACGGCATCGAGGACTTCGACGTCAACCCGCTCCTGCTCACCTACACCTGCGGCGACTCCGGGCCCGACTGGGTGCTGCGCAACAGCGGCGACAAGGCCCTCGGCTTCGGCTGGTTCGACACCAGCCTCGGCGCCGGCATCAGCGAGATCGGCCCGGGCGCCACCCTCGACCTCACCAGCCACGCGATGGCCGTGATCGCGTCCCCGTGGGACTCGGAGTCCGGCTACCTGCTCGTGACCGTGCCCACCGTGGGCGTCTCCGACTGCGAGGACACGGCGCCGCCGGCGGCGGCCCCCGTCGCGCTGCCGATCGCCGTGCCGGCGACCAGCAGCGTCGTCCACGCCGAGCCGTACTACACCGGATGAGCAGCAACCACGAAGCGCCAGCCCGGCGCTGGCCCGGCCGCCGCGCCCTGTCCCGGACAGGAGCGGCGGCTGCGGCCGTTGTACTGGGCGGTGCGATTCTCACCGGCTGCGGCGGCGGAGACGACTCCGGCTCGGCCGCCGGCCAGGTACCCGAGACTGTTCGCAGTCAGCTCGCCGCCGTCGCCGGTCTCGGGCAGGGAGCGAGCACCGTGCTGACCGCGACCGGGGCCGGCGTCGACATCTACCAGGCACCGAACGCGCCGCGGCCGACGTCCACGCTGTCGAACCCGAACGAGAACGGCGCCCCCCGGGTCTTCCTCGTCCAGGCGAGAATGCCGGGCTGGTGGCAGGTGCTGCTGCCCGTCGAGCCCAACGGCAGTACCGGCTGGGTGAAGGCGGAGCAGGTCACCGCCAGCCAGACGCCGTACCGGATCGTGGTCGCGCGCGGCGCGCACAAGCTGCGCCTCTTCAACAACGACCAGATGATCGCGGAGGAGCCGGTCGCGATCGGCACCACCGACACCCCGACTCCCGGCGGCCGGTTCTTCCTGATGGAGCTGCTGCGGCCGAGCAACCCGAACGGCGCCTACGGACCGTACGCGTTCGGCCTGAGCGGCTTCTCGACCAGCATGGAATCCTTCGGCGGCCGGGACCCGGTGATCGGCATTCACGGGACGAACGAGCCTGGCTCGATCGGCCGTGATGTCAGCCACGGCTGCATCCGACTGAGTAACGACTCGATCACCCGGCTGGCCCAGACAGTTCCGCTGGGGACCCCCGTCGAGATCGTCGCCTGATCGGGTCCGTCGCCTGATCGCGGGCGGCCCGGTCAGGCGACGCACCGCCGGGAGCCGGGCCGCGGCGGCACGCAGCGAAGGACCGTGGCGCGCCAGCGCGAGCTGCCCTCCACATCCCGCGCCGGCGCGACCACGTCCGGTGGAGCCCGTCACTTCCCCACCGGCGGGGCGAGGAGCCGAGCCCGCCGTCTCCCTGCCCGCTTTAAGGGTGGCCAATCCCGACCGGCCGAACCGGCGGACGACAGAATCGGATCGTGTCGGGTATCTGACACGTCCATCGCTTGCGGGTCGCCAAGCAGGCAGATAGGGGGGCACCCATCCGCTGGGCGGGAGGCACATCCACCTGCTCCGGACGTCAGTCGCCGCGGTGGCTTCCGCTCTTCCGAGCCCGCTCATAGCGGTCGAGCGCCTCCCTGCGTTCCGCGGCGTGGTCCACAACCGGGAGCGGGTAGCCGTCCGGCGGACCGCCGGGGCGCTTCCACGGCTCGTGCACCTCGGCAGCGGGCAGTCCCCGCAGCTCGGGGACCCAGTGCCGGATGTACTCCCCGTCAGGGTCGAACCGGCGTCCCTGCGAGACGGGATTGAAGACCCGGAAGTACGGCGCCGCGTCGGTGCCCGTGCCGGCCGTCCACTGCCAGCCGTGGTTGTTCGAGGCGAGGTCGCCGTCGACCAGGCGCTCCAGATACCAGCGGGCGCCGTGGGTCCAGTGGACGTGCAGGTCCTTGCAGACGAACGACGCCTCGATCATCCGGATCCGGTTGTGCACCCAGCCCTCGGCGAGCAGCTGGCGCATGCCGGCGTCGACGACGGGATAGCCGGTGCGGCCCCATTTCCAGGCCTCGAAGGCGTCGCCCGGCGGCTCGTGGGCCATCGTCGCCAGGGTGTCCGAGAAATCGCTGCGAGCCGAGGAGGGGTGGGCTGCGAGGACGTCCGCGTAGAACTCCCGCCAGGCGAGCTCTGAGCGGAACTTCTCCGCCGCGTCGGACAGGTCACCCGCGGACCCGTTCCCGCCGCTGTTCCCGCCCCTGTTCCCGCCGCTGCCGGCCGACGTGGCGGTGACCGCCTGGTGCAGCTCGTGCAGGACGGTCCTCGGGTGCACGCAGCCCCACTTCAGGTAGGGCGAGAGCCGGGAGGTGACCTCGGCGGCCGGCTCGTCGCGATGCCGCGCGTACTCGGCGAGGCTGTCGCGCAGAAAGCCACGCAGGCGTTCTCGTGCGGCCGCCTCGCCCGCCGCGGGTAGCCGGGTGCCGTCCAGATCCGGGTCGGCCGGGATGGCCGCACCGCTGCCGGGCAGCGAGCGGGGATCGAGCCAGTCGGGGTCGGCCGCCCCGGCCGCGGGCGCCCGCCAGCCGTGCTCCTTCCAGGCCCGGTAGAAGGGCGTGAACACCCGGTAGGACGTGCCCTCCGAGCTGGTCACCCGGCCCGGAGCAACCGCGTAGGCGGAGCCGGTGCGCCGCAGTTCCCGGCCGTCGGCAGCCAACGCCCGGGCGACCTTGTCGTCCCGGTCGCGGCCGTACGGGCCGTGGTCAGCCGCGATGTGGACCACGGCGGCGCCCACCTCCCGCGCGACCGCCGGGACGACCTCGTCCGGGCGGCCGGCGCGGACACACAGCCGACCGGACAGCCGTTCGTCGAGGTCCCGCAGGCAGCGGTAGAGGAAGGCGAGACGCACCGGCCCGGACGGGCCGAGCAACGCATCGTCCAGGACGAACAGGGCCAGGACCGGTCCCTCGTCGGCGGCCGCGAGCAACGCCGGGTTGTCATCGAGACGGAGGTCGCGGCGCAGCCACCACACCGCCCGACGTGACGTGGACGACCTCATCACACAGACACTACCCAGATACGGAAGGTCACCAAAGAGGGCCACGTCGGTGCCACACCATGCCGTCAGGGTCCACGGCGTGGCATCGCCTGACCACGCCTCGTGACTGTTGTGCTGTCCCGGTGACACAGGCCGTGCAGTGGGATCAGGGCATTTCCGACGCCTGGTCGCGCATCGCGCAGACGGGCCCCAGGATCCTCGTGTTCGCGCTGGTCCTCGCAGCCGGCGCGATGCTCGTCCGGGCCCTGCTCCGCGCCGCCGACCGGGCCCTGGAACACACCGGCTTCGATCGCCTGCTCGCGCGGTCCGGCGCCGCCCGGCTGCTGCACAGCGACGAGGCCACCCTCCGGGCCGGGCTGCTCCGCCTCGCGGCGGCAGCCTGCCTCCTCGCCGTCCTCCGCGCCGCGCTCGGGGTGTTCGGCCCCAGCCCGGCCGACCGGATGGCCGGTACGGCACTCGACGTGCTGGCGAAGGTGCTGCTCGCGTTCGCGATCGTGCTCGTCGGGCTGGCCCTCGCCGCCGCCGCACGCCAGTTCCTCACCGACTCGCTCGCCGGGCTCCGGCACGGGCGCACGGTGGGCAGGGTCGTCGCCGGGATCGCTGTCCTCGCGTTCGGCAAGGCCGCCCTGGACGAACTCGGCATCGGCACCTCGGTCACGACGCCGCTGCTCTATGCGGTGCTCGCCTCCTGCACCGGCGTGGTCGTGGTCGGCGTGGGCGGCGGGCTCATCCGGCCGATGCAGAGCCGTTGGGAGGAGATTCTCGACCACGCCGAGGACACCGCCCAGGAGGCTCGCGCCGCCTGGCGCACCAACCACGCGCCGGCGCTCGCAGCCCCACCAGACCCGCCAGCCCCCGCTGGGCCGCCACACACAGCACCGCCGACGCCCGCTGCACCGCCGACACCTACTGCACCGCCGACACCTACTGCCCCGCCTCCGCGCACGGCGCCGCCAGCCCGGCCGCCGCTGCCGTCGCCACCCCTGCCGCCACCCCTGACGCCGCCACCGCCAGCGCGACCACCGGCTTCGCAGGCGCGACCTGCACGGTCGGCATCGCCGCCGTTCACCGCCTCGACGCTGCCGACGGCACCGCCATGGGGCGGCAGCCCACAGGTGGGCGGGTTTCTGACCGTGCCGGAGAGCCCGCCAGGGCCCGCCAGCCCCGCTCCCGGTGCCGCTCCCGGTGCCGGCTCGGCGGGCCCCGCAGGCCCCTTGGTGGCGCCTCGGCCGGATTCGGCGCGCGACCCGTACGGGACGGCGACAGACGACGCACGCCGCGGCCCGCTGGCTCCCCCGCCGGCTGCGCGACGCCCGCCCGTCCCGCCGCCTCGGCGGACCCGGCCGCGCTGCGCTAGCTGTCGCACGCTACCTGCGCGCGTGTCTCCAGGTCGTCGACCATCGCCAGCGATTCTCCGCCCCTTCGTTCACGGCCGGGTCCCCCGGCCCGCCAGTCACACCCGCATCTCCCACACCCCCCACGGCGCCGCCGCCCTCCTGAGGCGCTCCCTTCCGGCCCAACGATCCCTGGGTCTTTTCCGGGC